>JAKAUG010000487.1 GCA_021827805.1 Bacillota bacterium
GGAGCCCCGCGGCCTCACCGCTGGCCCGGCCGCGGTGCCGCAGGTGGCCCCTCTGGGCTCGGGGTCGCCGCTTCGGGTGGCGGAGTCGCGCCTGGGCCCGGGAACGCGGATCGAGAGGAACGGTGGACGTGGATCTGGCGATCCGGGGGGGCACCGTGGTGACCCCCGAGGGAGAGCGGCGCGCGGATGTCCTGGTGGACGGCTCCCGTATCCTGGCGGTGGTGGAGCCGGGGACTCCCACCACCGCCCAGAGGACCCTCGATGCCCGCGGGTGCCTGGTGCTTCCTGGCGTGGTGGACGCCCATGTGCACTTCCGGGCGCCGGGTCTGACCCATAAGGAGCGCTGGAGCGCCGCATCGGCGGCCGCGGTCGCCGGGGGTGTGACGACGGTCCTGGACATGCCGAACGTCCTGCCGCCGACCGTGGGGCCGGAGGCCCTGGCCGCCAAGGAGGACGCGATTCGGGGCCAGAGCTACTGCGACTACGGCTTCTACGTTGGCTGGGGCCGCGGGGGGGTGCCGGACCCCGAGGCCGTCGCCATGGCCGGTGCCCTGGGCTTCAAGGTCTTCCTGGGGGAGACGACGGCCTCGCTCGACCCGCCGACCGATCCGGAACTGCGCGCGGGCTGGCGGCGGACCGCCCGGGTCGGGCTGCGCACCATGATCCACGCGGAACAGACCCCACCCGCCGGGTCCCGAACCGCGCCTGGCCCCTGGACCCTCGTGGCCCACGGCCAGAGCCGCCCCCCCGAGACGGAGTGCGCCGCGGTGGCCCACGCCTGCCGTCTGGCCGGGGAGGCGCATGCCCCGGTGGCCATCGCCCATGTCTCGACTGCGCTCGCTCTTGAGGAGCTGGTCCGGGCCCGGGAGGGAGGGGTGGATGTCCGGGTCGAGGTCTGCCCCCACCATCTCCTGCTGACGGAGGCCGAGGCGGTCCCCCTTGGGACCCTGGGCAAGGTGAATCCCCCCCTGCGTGACGCCGTCGATCGCGCGGCGCTCTGGGAGGCGCTGCGCTCGGGCCTGGTGGATGAGGTGGGCTCAGACCACGCGCCGCACACCACCGAGGAGAAGCAGCAGGCGGACGCCTGGCGGGCGCCGTCGGGCTTCGCCGGGGTGCAGAACACCCTGGTCTACCTCTGGGGCCGGGGGGGGCTCGCACCCGCGGACTGGGTCCGCCTGCTCTCGGAGGGCCCCGCGCGCTCCTGGGGCCTCTGGCCACGCAAGGGCCGGATCGCCGCGGGCGCGGATGCCGATCTGGTCCTGCTGCGGCCGGAGGCCCCGCGGCAGGCGGTGCGCCAGTGGAGCCTGCACCCGGACTCCCCAGTGCTGCGCCTCTGCCGGCCCGCGGCTGAGGTGGTGGCCACGCTCGTGGGCGGGCAGGTCGTCTTTGCCGACGGCGCGCCGAGCGGGCCGCCCAGGGGCCGCTGGGTCAAGGGGTAGCGGCCGGCATCAGCTCCGCCATTCTTCGCCTGTGCCCTCCATGGTAGACTCGGCAGCAGCGCCGGGATTCCCAGGGTGGAGAACGAGCGGCCCGCCGCTGGCGGGATGCGCCAAATGTCGGGGTGAGAGTCTGATGCGGACGGTGGCGGAGATCCTGGGCGAGAGCGGCGGGATTCTGACGGGGCACTTCCTCCTGAGTTCGGGCCGGCACGGCGACCGCTATCTGCAGCTGGCCGCCCCCTTCCAGCATCCGGACCTGGCCGCGGAGCTGGCCTCTGGCCTGGCCGGCAGGGTGCGGGAGGCCGGGCTCGAGCCCCGGGTGGTGCTCGGTCCGGCGCTCGGCGCCATTGTCCCGGGCTTCGCCCTGGCCCAGGCGCTCGGTGTGCGCTTTGTGTTCTGCGAGCGGGAGGACGGGCGCTTTGCCCTGCGCCGCGGCTTCGCGCTCACGGCCGCCGAGCCGGTGCTCGTGGTCGAGAACACGCTGTCGACGGGGGGATCCGCCCTGGAGGCGATCGCCCTGGTCCGCGAGGCCGGGGCCGCCGTCGCGGGGGTTGCGGTCTATTGCGACAGGATCCCCGAGCCCAGAGGGGTGTTCGACGTTCCGTATGTGAGCCTCGAGCGGTTCGAGATCCCCAACTGGGCCCCGGAGGACTGCCCCCTCTGTCGGGCCGGTGCGCCCGCGCCCATCAAGCCCGGCTCACGCCCGCCCCGCTGACAGCCCCGCTCAGGCCGAATCCCAGGGCTCGTGGCGCTCGGCCACTTCCGCGGGTGGGGCGCATGGCACGAAGGTCTCCTCGGCACCCACCACCTGGCCCGTGGCATCCAGTACGGGCTCGGCATGCACCCGCACCCAGCGGCGGGTCCCGCCTGCGTGGCGCAGGGAGATCACCGCGTCCTGCGGGGCCTGCTGGACCATCGCTGCCACCAGCGGGCAGGCGCGGAAGCACAGCCGGTTGCCGTCCAGATCCTGATGGTCCAGGCCGCTGCGCCAACAGGGCTGACCAACCATCTCAGCGTGGCCGCGACCGGTGACCTCCTGCGCGCGGCCGTTCCAGGCGAGGATGTGCCGCTGGCGGTCCACGCGATAGGTCGCCAGCCGTTCCGACATGGGCGCGGTGCGCAGGGGGTGCGTCTGCGCCAGCGACGCGACGGCCAGAGGACGGCCGGAGGGTACCGGGGCTGGTCGGCCAAGATGGAAGCCCTGCCCGTAGGGGGTGCCGAGGCTGATCAGGGTGTCCAGCTCGGCCTGGGTCTGGATCCCTTCCGCCACGACCACGATGCCCAGGTCGTGGCTGAGGTGCAACACCGAGGCCAGGACCTCCTGGCGCCAGCCGTCCCGGTCCACACCCTCCACAAGCATCCGATCGACCTTCAGGATGTCCGGATGCAGGCTCACCAGGGTCGTCAGACCGGAGTAGCCGGCGCCGAAGTCGTCCAGGGCCACCCGGAAGCCCCGTGCCCGCCAGAGCTGCAGGGCCTGGGCGCATTCCGCGGTGCTGACGGCCGATTGGCGTTCGGAGACCTCCAGCACGGTGCACTCCGGGGACCAGGTGCGGATGAGGTGCTCGTCAACCTCCAGCCAGCGGGGATCCACATTGACAAAGAAGAGATGCCCCGGTTGCAGGAGTTGGGGCGCGGACGCCCAGGCACGGGCCCGGCAGAGGTACTCCAGGGCGTGGGCCCGCCCCAGGCCCGCGGCCCAGGGCCAGAGCTCGGCGGGGGGCTCCAGTCCCGAGCCCTCGGGTCCGCGGGACAGCGCCTCGTAACCCCAGATGTGACCGGACGCCAGGTCATACACCGGTTGCCAGGCCAGGGAGAGTCCCGTGCTGATCTCGTCCCAGGATCTGCCTGCCGCCACGCGCACGCCGCCTCCTGCCGGTGTGGGATGCGGGTCGCGTCGAACCGTGCTCGCTGGGATTGATTAGACCCGGGCCGCCTGGAAGCAGCACATGCCCAGATGGCCCATGCGGACACGTCCGCATGGGCAGTCTGGGCGCTGGTAGGCCTCCGGTCCGTCACAGGACCAGAGCACGGGATCGACCGAGCCAGGACCAGAGCACGCGATCGCGGGTGGCAGGGTCGCGCGATCGCGCAGGGGGCCGCCACCAGGCCCCCGAGGCAGGATCGAGCCACAGGCCTGTATACTCCGGCGAATCCATCCAGCTTGGAACCGGGGCGCCCGCCGGCACCAGGGCGACACGCTGGGCGCCATCGGGGGTCTGCGCCAGGAGGATGTCGCCGGGCGGCGAGGCGGACTGGGGCTGGGCCCCCCGCTCCCAGGGCTGCAGGCGGTACCCGGGGCAGCGTGCCCACCAGTTGGCCAGATGCGAGACCGTCCGGGAACCGGCCGACTCCAGCCCGTGGTACCAGGTGGCCTCCTGCCCCTCCCCGTTCTCCCGCCACGCCGCGACGGCTGGATGGGTCAGGCCCGCACCGGCCGCGGAAAGGCCGAGCAGGCTGGACCACAGGCGACGGGTCACCGAGCCGTCCGCGCAGGGGGTCGCAGGGGAGGATTGCAGGTTCACGATCGGCTTGGGCCCGCAGAGGGCCCGGCGCGCCCTCCCAAGCTCGGCGGCGCGACCCACATCCAGGTCGACCGCGGCGAAACTGAGCCAGTCTGCTTCGAGGAGACGCCCATCCGGCAACTGGCCGGGCCTGGGGAGGATGCTGGCCGGACCGAGATCCTGGCCGGCAAAGACCCCGTGGCCCACCCGGCGCCAGCGGTCGGCCCCGGCCCCGGAAAGCTCGGCGCCGACGGCCAGCAGCCAGACGGGGTGGAACGCCGCATAGCGCGCCAGCAGGTAGCGCGCCAGCAGCACCGCGGATGCCTCGTCGAGAGCGTTGCCAGCGTCCTCCAGCGAGCTGGCCGGCAGCAGACCAAGGACGGGAACGAGGCCGTGGCGCACCACCTGTTCGACCCGGCGATCCAGGCGCGCGAAGAACTCCGGATTGGGTGTCCCCGGCCCGCCCTGGCCCAGGGCCCAGCGCGCGGCGCGGCTGCCGTGGCGTGGCAACAGCAGGGCCTGCACCGCCGTGAACCCCTGCTGCCGGCGGACCGCGAGATAGCGTGCCCAGTCCTCGTCCGTGGAGGCCGAGAGCCCATCCCAGGCGCCATCCCCCAGCCAGGCCCAGGGGGTGCCGTCGGCGAGCGCGAAGTGCCCGCGGCAGGGGACGAGCCCGCGGCCGAGCGGCGGGCCGGCGGATGCCTCCACGTTGCACTGCCCGCGGCGCTCGTGCAGGCCGCGATCGCCGCGCACGCTGGCCGTCACCCGATACAGCCAGCGCCCCGGCGCATCGAGGTCCGCGCGCACGCCCCAGAGGCGACCTCCCTTCCAGAAGGCCGGCAGCTCCATGCGGGTGCCGGTGGGGGAGGTGAATGCCACCTCCACGTGGACATCCCGCAGGGGATCGGCGTACTCACGTTCGCTCTCCCACTGCCGCTCCACCAGGGCCAAGGGGCGCCACCTCATCCCGCCGCGGGTCCTCAGGGGTTGCCGGGCTCCAGGCGGAAGAATCCGGGAGGGGCGAAGTGGTGGTCGAACGAGAAGGCCACCTCCAGCTTCAGGCGGGAGATGACCGCAAAGGAGAGGCAGTCGGTGAGGTTTGGCCCAAGTTGGGCGAAGCGCCGGAAGAAGCGCATCGCCAGGACCTCGTCGGTGGGCGTGACCCGCTCGATGCGCGTGGGTTTTCCGTCCAGAAGCCGTTCCGCCAGGCGGACGGCGAAATCCGCCTCCCGGCGCACCATGGCGAGCGCCACGACCTCCGCGATCACCATGTTGGTGGTGACCAGGGGAGGGGCCGACGTGAACAGCCGCACCGCATCCTCGTGCCTGGGGTGGCTGCCGTCGAAGAACGCATACAGGGGGCCCGTGTCCGTGAACGCTTCCGCTGTCACGGGCGGTAGAGCTCCCGGTCGTCATCGGAAACCGGCCCCGGTTTCCCCGGCCGCAGGCCTTCGAATTCCTCAAGGAGCTCGACGAGGACCCGGCGATGACGCCGTCGGTCCAGCACCTGGGACTCGGGGCGACAGTGCACCCACACGCGCGCCCCATCGCGGAACTGGGACAGCGGACGCTCCAGGACCAGGGTCTGCCCGTGCACGACGGCGGGGATCTCCGGCTCTTCCTCCCCCGCCAGGGTGTACTGGGCGGCGGCCTCCGCCGCCTGGGGTTGGTCAGGATGCCCCAGGTAGGCGCTGACGGCCAGGCGCACGCACTCGGCCAGACTGTCCCCCCGGGCGGCGGCCAGGCGCTGCAGGTCCGCGTAATCCCGCGGATCGAAGCGGACATTGGTGGTGACGTAGCGAACCGCCATGGCTGTGCCTCCAAACGCAGGGTATCGCGATATCGCGGTATCGTCAAGGGGATGGGCTCGTGCTGCTCGTCGCCGTGACCCTTCCGGGGCTCGAAAGCTTTGCGCTCGGGGAATGCAGGGCTGCCGGCCTGGAGATCGGGGAGGTGGAGGACGGCTGGCTTGAGGTGCGTGGCGACCCCGAGCGGCTGGAGGCCGCGGGTACCATTCGCGCCCTGGCCGAGCCGGTCTGGATCGGTGAGCCCACAGCGTTGCCCGCCTCCCTGCCCCATGCCAGCGGGCTGTGGTTCGAGGGCCAGCTGCAGAACCAACGTCCGCGGTGCGAGGCCGTCCGCGACGAGGTGGCGCGCCTGGCCGGTGGAGCGCGGCTCGTCGCGCCCTCGGAGCCGCCGGGGCTCCTCGCCATCCTGAACCGGCAGGGCCGCCTGCTCGTGGCCCGGGCTCTTAGCTGGGGACTCGAGCACCGGAGGCCCTACCGCGTGGCCCTGATGGCCCGTTCCCTGAATCCCGCCATGGCGCGCGCCCTGGCCATGGCGACGCGGGCCCGTCCCGGCGACCGTTGCTGCGACCCCTTCTGCGGCTCGGGTACGGTCCTTGCGGAACGGGCGCTGCTTGGGGACTGCCGGCTGGTGGGGCTGGACCTGGACCCCCGGGCGCTGGATGCCGCCGGCCGCACACTCTCTGGTTTCGCGGCCCAGGGTTGGGAGGTCGAGCTCGTGCAGCGGGACGCCCGCGCGACGGGCCTGGAGGCGGGCAGCTGCGAGGCGGTGGCCACCAACGCCCCCTTCGGTCACCGCCAGGGGAGCGCAGCGGACAATGCCAGCCTCTACCCGGCCGCGATGCGGGAGGCGGCCCGGATCCTGCGTCCCGGTGGCCGGCTGGTGCTGCTCACCTCCGACCGCAGGCACCTGGCCCAGGCGGCCAGGGCGTGCCGCACCTGGCTGGAGCCCCGCTCCCAGGTGCAGACATGGCTCTCCGGTCTGCTCCCGACGCTGGCCGTCTATGACCGGACCCGCGCGCGGCCGCCTCTGGCCGCGGAGGGCTCCACCCAGTAGGCGGACCGCGCCCGCGGCACGCCCCTCTCAGAGCGAGACGACGAGGTTTTCCACCTGGATGCCCAGGCGGTCCAGACGCAGTTGCACATCGCCCCGATCCGTCTCCAGGAGCAGGCGATGACCCGACGGGCCCTCGGCGCTCAGCGTCACGGCTTTGAGCACGGCCCCCTCAAGGGCCGCGGTCAGGGCTGCGCTGACGGCCTCGGCCTGCCGGACCCTGGCCCTGCCCGCCGGGGTCTTGGCATACAGGCCCAGAGCCATGGTCTGGGCCGCGCGGCCGTGCAGCTCCAGCAGGCGCCCCGTGCCGAGCCCCAGGGTCAGGACCTGCTCCAGGGCGGGCAGCGCGTTCTCTGGTACCTCGCCCTGCCGCAGGGCGTCGGCCACGCGGGCCAGGCCCTGGGCCGCCCGGCCTTCAGGCGGGAGGGCGCGCAGCAGGGCGCGAACCTCCTGGGTCAGGATCTCTTCCAGGGCGGGGTCGACACGCAGGGACCCTCCCGCCGCCTCCACCGCGATCCCTCCTCGGCCCGCGCTCAGGATTGGGGCTGGCGCCCGCGCGCGACATCGTCGAGCAGGGCGTCGAGCTCATGCTCGAACCCCCCGGTCTCCAGGGCGCAGTGCATGCCGCACTCCTTGGGCGCGCCCCGCTCCCACCACCAGCGACCCGCGCGGGGATCCTCCCCCGGTTGGGTCGGACGTGTGCAGCAGGCGCAGCCGATGCTCGTGTACCCCTCGGCGTACAGGGCGTGGGTCGGCACGTCGTTGTTGCGGATGTACTCCCAGACGTCCTCGTGGATCCAGTCGGCCAGCGGGCTGAGTTTGAGGATCCCGTCATGGTCGTGGTCCACATCGATCTTGCGGATGTTGCTCCGTGTCGGCCAGTGCTCGCGCCGCAGACCGGTGATCCAGCCGTCCAGGTCCACCAGCTTGCGCCGCAGGGGTTCGACCTTGCGGACCTCGCAGCAGAGCAGGCGTTGCGGCACGCTCTTGTAAAAGAGGTTTGGACCATGGCGGGTTGTCAGGCGCGCCAGTTGCTCGGCGTCCGGGTGGAGCACCTCGAACTCGACCCCATAGCGCTCGCGCACGCGGTCGATGAGGTCGTAGGTCTCCTGCGGCAGCCGGCCGGTGTCCACGGTGAAGACGCGCACCCTGGGGTCGATGCGCCAGGCCATGTCCAGCAGAACAAGGCTCTCCGCCTGCAGGGAACTGCACACGGCCACCCGCTCGCCCAGGGTCTCCAGGGCCCATGCCAGAAGGTTCTGTGCGGGTTGGTCGTCGAAACGCACCGCCAACTCGCCCACCTCGCAGTCGTCCAAGAGGAGCCGATGGCCGCCCGTGATCTCCTCCAACCTGGCACCCCCCGCGCAGCGTTCGTGTCCCGCAGTGCTCTAGGCGCCAGCGGCGATCGCCGCCAGCTCCTGATCGCTCTTGCGTTCGAAGAAGGAACGGGACGTCTCCGCTGGGCCCCGCTCGGCGAGGTAGGCGGCGACCAGGCGCCGCACATGGTCGGTGACCACGTCGGTGGGCACACGCCGGAGCACCGGGCGCCCGATGGCCGCCTCGCCGCCCTGTCCGCCCCGCAGGAAAATGTCGTAGGCCTCGACCTTCTGCTGGCCGGCCCCCCGCAGCGTGGTGCCCTGCAGCCCGATATCCCCGATGAAGTGGTGGGCACAGGCGTGGGGGCAGCCATCGAGGTTCAGGCGCAGCCCTTCCACCTGGGTGCCGAAGCTCTGCTCCAGAGCGCGGACGATCTCCGCCAGTTTCGTCTTGGTTTCCCCGACCGCGTAGTTGCAGAGGGGACTGCCCGTGCAGCCGATGGCCGACCCGCGGAGCGCCCCGGCATCCACGGGCAGGCCCAGGTCCGCCGTGGCCCGGACGGCGTCGGCCAAGCGACCCTCGGGGATGTCCGTCAGGATCAGGTTCTGCTGCCTGGTGAGGCGGATGCCGCCCTCCCAGGACTCGGCCAGGTCGGCCAGGGCCTGCATCTGGCTTCCGCCGCAGATTCCCAAGAAGACGGGCAGGCCCA
>JAKAUG010000046.1:0-1397 GCA_021827805.1 Bacillota bacterium
CCGGCGCGGCGTCCGGGACCGCGCCGGCGGCCGCGGGCTCTGGCAGCGCGCAGGCCAGTGCCCGGCCGACGGGTTTCAAGGATGGCACCTACACCGCCCAGGGCTGGGGTCCGCACGGCTTTGTGACCGTGGCCGTGGTGATCAGCGCGGGGCGCATCACCTCCGCCAACGTGGTGTCCTGCGGCACCACCTATGCCTGCTATTACCTCGACCCGCTGGTGCAGGAGGTCGTGGCGCGCCAGAGCGCGCCGGTCGATTACGTCTCCGGGGCCACGGCGAGCAGCATGGCCTACCAGCAGGCGGTGGCCCAGGCCCTGTCCCAGGCCCATTAGGGGGTGAGGCGCCTGGCCGAACGGTGGCGCGAGAGCCTTGTGTTCATGGACACCACCGTCACCCTGGAGGTGGTGTTGGACGCGCCCGCGGCCCGACCCGAGGCGGAGCGGGCGATCGAGCGCGGTTTCGGGTGGTTTGCGGCCGTGGAGGCTGCCTGCAGCCGCTTCGACCCCGCAAGCGAGGTGCGCGCGCTTGCCGCGCGGCCCCAGCAGCCCGTGGAGGTCAGCCCGCTGCTCTGGCAGGCCGTGCGCTTCGCCCTGGAGGTCGCGCGTCAGAGCGGGGGCGCCTTTGACCCCACGGTGGGCCAGCGCATGGAGACCCTGGGCTTTGTGCGCAACCACCGCACGGGGCGCGAGGAGCCCTCGGGCCTACCCGCCAGCCCGGGCCCGAGCTGGCGGGACGTCGTGCTGGACGCGCGCCGGAGGACGATCCTGCTGCGCCGGCCGCTCCTGCTGGATCTCGGCGCGGTGGCCAAGGGCCTGGCGGTCGACCTTGCCCTGCGTGAGCTCGAGGGCTTCCCGGGCGCGGTCGTGGAGGCGGGCGGCGATCTGGCGGTGCGCGGCCGCAATGCCGAGGGCCGGCCCTGGCGCATCGGGGTGCGCCATCCGCGCGAGCAGGGCGCGCTCTGCTGCGTGTTGGGCCTGGAGGACGGGGCGGTCTGCACCTCCGGGGACTACGAGCGGAGAGCACCGCAGGGGGGGGCAAGCCACATCGTGGACCCGCGCGGCCCGAGCGACCCGTGCGCGATCAGCTGCACCGTGGTGGCCCCCGGCGCGATGGTTGCGGACGCGCTCGGCACGGCGGCCATGGTCCTGGGCCCGGACCGTGCCCTGTCCTGGCTTGAGGCCCGCGGGGTCGAGGCCCTGATCTGGACGCCCCAGCTGGAACGGAGAACGACGGCCGGCTTTTCCGGCCTGGAGGTGGCGCCGTGAGGGAGATGTCTTCGCGCAGCGCGGTCCGGCCGAATCCCTCATCCCGTTCCCCCCTGGCCTCGTTGCGGCGCTTTGTGCGCACGCCCAAGGGGACCGTGCTTGCGATCCTGCTCGGCCTGATCGCGCTGTCCC
>JAKAUG010000046.1:1407-8811 GCA_021827805.1 Bacillota bacterium
GGGCACGAGCCGCCACACCCTGCCCATCGTCGTGGCGGCCCTCGTGGGGGCTGTGTGCACGGACGTGCTGATCCTGCGCTGGCGTGGGCGCTGGCAAGTGCCTCGACCCAAGGTTCCCTTCCCCAGCGGGGCCCTGATTTCGGGCCTGATCGTCGCCATGGTGCTGGCGCGCCCGACGCCCTGGTCTGTGGCACTGTTCACCGCCGCGGCGGCGGTGGCCTCCAAGCACGTCCTGCGCACGCGCTGGAGCAACGTCTTCAATCCGGCGACGCTGGCGCTCATCCTGTCGGCGCTCATGGTGCACAGCGGCCAGAGCTGGTGGGGCGCGCTGCCCTATGACGGCGTCCTGGGGATGGGCCTGGTGCTGGTGACCGGGTGGTTCGTGGCGCGCAGGGTGGGCAAGCTGAACCTCGTGCTGTCCTTTCTGGGCGTCTGCCTCGCCATCCTGGCGTTCGCGGCCTTTGTCGGCGACGCCGCCCAGGTGGCCCAGGTCTTCCGTGCCCCGGACATCAACGCCCTGGTGTTCTTCGCCTGCTTCATGCTGACCGACCCGCCCACCTCGCCGGCACCCGCGAACCAGCAGGTCTGGTTCGGCTCCCTGGCCGGGGCGATCGGCGCGCTGATCTTCCTGGGCTGGGGCGTGCAATGGTTCATCCTGGCCGGGTTGCCCGTGGCCAACGCGGCCGAGTCCTGGCGGCGCCTGGCCATGCGGCGGCCTGTGCCGAACCGCGCGGGCGCATTCCGGGGTGCCGGGGCCGTCGGCCGTCCCGCGCCGACTGCCGCCCCGGCGACGCGCTCCGCGAGCGCTCGCGGAGCGCGGAACTCCCAGGCACCGAGCGGTCCCCGCGGCCGACCGGAATCCCTGGCGGGTCGGAGCGCGCCAAGGCTTGCGCCGGGGCGCGGGGGTCCAGTAGGCTAAGGGTGCAGGGGACAGGCGCCCCCGGCATGGCCCGCAGCGAGCCGGGGATTGGTGCAAGCCCGGCGGGTGCACCACGGGGCGGCGTATCACCCCTTGCCACGTGGCCACCGGCCGCCGCCCGCCCGGCGATAACGGGTCCAGGAGCGCGGCCTCCGGCCGCAACGAAGGTGGTACCGCGGACGCCCGCCGCCCTTTGGGGTGGAGGGCGTTCGCTGTTTGGGTGGGAGGGGACTGGCATGGCCAAGGACGAAGCGGGGGACTTCCGCGCTACGCTCAACCTACCGCGCACCGACTTTCCCATGAAGGCAGACCTGCCGCGGCGCGAACCGGAGATTCAGCGCCGCTGGCAGGACTCCGACCTCTATGGACAGATCCGGGTCGCGCGGCGCGGGGCCCCGCGCTTCGTGCTGCACGACGGCCCTCCGTACGTGAACGGCAACATCCACATGGGCCACGCCCTCAACAAGTCCCTCAAGGACTTCGTGGTGCGCTACCACACGATGCGGGGCGAGGACGCCCCCTACGTCCCCGGCTGGGACACCCACGGCCTGCCGATCGAACTGCAGGCCCTGCGGCGATATCACCTGGAGCGCGATGGCACGGACGCGCTGGAGATCCGGCGCCGCTGCCGCGAGTTCGCCCTCTCCTTCCTGGACACGATGACGGCCCAGTTCCGCCGCCTCGGCATCCTCGGGGACTGGGAGCACCCATACGTCACGCTCGACCCGGAATTCGAGGCTGCCGAGATCGCGGTTTTCGGCGCCATGGCGATGCGGGGGCTGATCCACCGCGGGCTGCGCCCCGTCTACTGGTGCGTGGACTGTGCCACCGCTCTCGCGGAGGCCGAGGTGGAGTTCCAGGAGACCGAGGGTCCCTCGATCACCGTCCTGTTCCCCGTGCGGGAATCCGGCGGCCGCCTGCCCGCGGGCACGCGAGCCGCCATCTGGACGACGACCCCCTGGACGCTGCCTGCCAACGTGGCCATCGCGCTGCATCCCGATCTGGAGTATGTCGTCCTGCGCACCCCGGGTGGCCCGCTGCTCTGCGCCGAGACCCTGGCCCAGGGCGTCTGGGCCTCCGGGGGGCTCGGCGGGAGTCCGGATGTGGTGCTGCGCATCCTGGGTCGGGACCTGGAGGGAGTGATCTGCCGCCATCCGCTCGTGGAACGGGACTCACCCCTGGTGCTGGCGGACTACGTCTCCGCCGAGGAGGGCACTGGCCTGGTGCACACCGCGCCGGGGCACGGGCGCGAGGACTTCGAGACCGGCCAGCGGCTGGGACTGCCCGTGATCCAACCCCTGGACGATCGGGGGCGCTTCGGGCCGGAATGGGGGGCCCTCGCCGGCCTCTCCTGGGCCGCCGCCAATCCGGTGCTGCTCAAGCAGCTCGAGCGGGCGGGCGCCCTGTGGGCCCACGGCGTGGTGCGCCACGAGTACGCGCACTGCTGGCGGTGCAAGCAGCCGCTGATCTGGCGGGCCACGCGCCAGTGGTTTGCGGATTTCCCAGCCTTCCGCGACGAGACCATCGCCGCCATCCACCGTGTGCGCTGGCATCCGGCCTGGGGCGAACAGCGCATGGTGGAGATGGTGTCGGGGCGTCAGGAGTGGTGCCTGTCCCGGCAGCGGGTGTGGGGCGTACCGGTGCCCGTGCTCCACTGCCGCGATTGCGACGCGCCGCTGGTCGAGGAGGCGGTCCTCGCCAGGGTGGTGGACGTGGTGCGGCGCGAGGGCGCGGATGCCTGGTGGAGCCGGCCCGCCCAGGACTTTCTGCCTCCGGGGCAGCTCTGCCCCCAGTGCGGCGGCGGTACGTTTGTCAAGGATCCGGACATCCTCGATGTCTGGTTTGACAGTGGGTGCAGCCACGCCGGGGTGCTGGCGCGTGACCCGGACCTCGGTCGGCCGGCGGACGTCTATCTGGAGGGGCCGGACCAGTACCGCGGCTGGTTCCAGAGCTCGCTGCTCACCGCCGTGGCCACCACCGGGCAGGCGCCCTACCGAGATGTGGTGACCAACGGCTGGGTGCTGGACGGTCAGGGCCGGGCCATGCACAAGTCACTGGGCAACGTGATCCAGCCGGAGGAACTGCTCGCGCGCTACGGGGCGGATGTCCTCCGCCTCTGGGTGGCCTCGGTGGACTACACGGCCGACGTGCGTGTCTCCCCGGAGATCATGGCCCAGGTGGGGGAGGTCTACCGCAAGCTGCGCAACACCGTGCGCTTTCTGCTCGGCAACCTGCGGGACTTTGCGCCGGGCGAGACGCCGCGGGAACTCCCCGATCCGGACATGTGGATCCTGCACCGGCTGGGGCAGGTGCTGGCCCGCTCCGCCGAGGCCTACCGGGAGTATCGCTTCAACAACGTCTACCACCTGGTCCACGACCTGTGCGTGCAGGACCTCTCGAGCCTCTACCTCGATGTGGCGAAGGACCGGCTGTACTGCGACCCCGCGGACGGGGCCCGGCGGCGCGCCACGCAGGCCGCCCTTTACGAGCTGGCACGCGGCATCCTGACCGTGCTGGCGCCGATCCTGCCGCACACGACGGAGGAGGCCTGGGGCCTCTTGCCGCACAGGCCCGGCGATCCCGGGTCGGTGCATCTGCTGCTCTGGCCGGAGCCTCCCGCGACCTGGCAGGCATGGGCCACATCCGGCGGCGAGCAGCGCTGGGAATCCCTGCGTCGTCTCCGCGAGGCTGTGTCCCGTGCGGTGGAGGCCCAGGTTGGCTCGGGGGGGCTCCCGCGCCCGGCGGCCGCCGCGACGAGGGTCGCGCTCGGGCCGTCCCAGCGGAGTCTGCTCGACCCGCTGGCGGGCGAGTTGGCCGACCTGCTGCTGGTCGCCTCCGTCGATCTCGTGCCGGGGCCTGAGGGTGAGATGCGCGTGGTCGTCGAGCCCACACGGGACCCGCGCTGTCCGCGCTGCTGGCGGCACAGGCCCGCGGCTGACGCGCAGGGGCTGTGTGCACGTTGCGCGGGCGCCCTGGCGTCGGCTGGCGCCCAACGGGGGTGAAGTCCGTGGTCGCTGTGGTGGACCTTGGCTCGGACCCCGTGATCCAGCCCACGGCCGCGATGCGGCGGGCCGTGGCCGAGGTGGGGGATGACGTCTGCGGCGGCGATCCCACCCGCTGCGCGGAGGGGGGCCTGCTTCCGGTGGGGAGAGTCACGCCTCGTCTTTTCCAAGGTCGACAACCGCGTCCGCCGTCGGTTCTCCCTGCATCTGGGACAGTATGCGCGCAAGGGCAGGGGCTGGCAGTGGCGCTGACCCGACAAGACCTGGATGACGAGCTACCGCGTTCCTGAACGCCCTTGGCTGTTGGCGCCTGAGGGGCACAGAACGCACGTGGCGGAAACCCACGACAGCGTCATCACGACAGGACATCCGTGCGCCGTGTGCGGGAGAACCGCATGCACGGTGCGACGGGGGGGCGCCGGCCGTAACGCCGGGCCCCACCCTCCCAGGCACACCGTGCGGCGGATGACCCACTGGGGCTTCGGGCGCGAGGATGGTCGGCGGGCGGTGCGCGTTCGCCCAGGCCATGCGAGGATAGGGGGGGGCGTTCATGGGGGAGTCCGTGCTCCGGAACGGGGACCGCATCTGTTTTCTGGGAGACAGCATCACGGCCGCGGACCCGGGATACACCCGCCTCACGGCGGCGCTTCTGACCGCGCTGCGGCCAGATCTGGAGCTTGAGTTCCTCTACGCCGGGATCAGCGGCAATCGCGTCGGTGACCTGTTGGAGCGGCTTGAGCGCTCTGTGCTGAGGCACAGGCCAACGGTGGTCACGGTCAGCATCGGCGTCAACGATGTGTGGCACCGGTACAGCCACGCCTCCGGGGGCACGTCGGACGACGCCTTTCCCGTCGCCTACCGGGAGCTGTGCGACCGGCTGGAGGCCTCCGGGGCGCGCGCCGTCCTGCTCACCCCCACGGTGATCGGGGAGGATGAGCAGGTCCCCGCCAATCGCGATCTGGCTCGGCTTGTCGGCGTCCAGCGGCAGGTGGCCGCCGAACGGCACCTGCCCCTGGCGGACATGAACCGCGTGTTCTGGCAGGCCATCGCCGCCCGGAGGCAGACGCTGGCGCGGGAGCGCTGGCCGCTGGGCCCGGAGGGAGGCACGCGCTTTTTCACGACGGACGGGGTGCACATGAACTCGTCCGGGAACGCTCTGATGGCGGCCGTGCTGCTTGAGACGCTGAGCCCTGGGGCCGCCAGTGGGCAGCGCTAGCCGGGGCGGCGCCTGAACGGGCCCGCCGCGCGAGCCCCGGTGCCCCGCCGGCGGATGTCCCGACCGTCCGGGGCATGGCCGGATACGAACGGAGGCCGTCCCCCTTTGGGAGGGGACGGCCTCCGTTCCTTCGACCGTCGTGTTGTGCGGATCCTACTTGGTTGTCACCTGGGCGAAGGCATAGGGCCACTTGGTGCCGATGATGCCGTGCGTCCACTCGAAGCCGTAGGGTGCCGCGTACGGGGGACCGCCGGCCGACACCGCGAGGTTCAGACCGAAGGTGTGCCCGGGCGAGGTGCCGATGAAGCTCCACGGGATGGCGCCCTCATAGAGGGTGACGCCGTTGCTGCGCGTCACGGAGACCTGCGAGCCCGGGATGGACTTGGGCGGCATGACGGCGCCCGAGGGAGCGACATCCGCGAAGAGGTAGCCCGTGCCTCCCAGGAGGACCATGCCGGCCTCGGTATCTCCCTTGTCATACCCACCGGGGTTGCCGGGGTGGTTGGCGCGGTCGTCAGGGCCGTCTATCGCGAACTGCACGACGTCCCCCGACCAGGGCGCGGCAGCCGTGCCGGCCACAGGCGGGTAGGTGCTCTGGACCTTCACGGCGAGGTACAGGTTCTTGCTGTCATAGGCCGTGTATGCCCAGGCCTCGGTGGTCTTGCAGTCGCCCATCTGGACCATCGCGGTTGAGGGCCAGCTCGCCAGCGAGTTGCCGACCGTCGGCGTGGCGCCGGGGATGGTGAAGGTCGGCGGGTTCTTGGTGTCGGTCGCCACGACCTTCCAGGTGTTACCGTTGGTTGTCGGTGTGCAGTTCTGCAGCGAGAGCGTTCCCGACGCCGTGGCGGTCCCAGTGGAGGCCGGCGCCTGCCCCGAGAGCGGCTTGGCCACCGACGCTCCCGGATCCGCGCTCAACGAGGGTACAGTCGGCACGCCGTTGGTCACCAGCCAGGCCCGCTCGAAGTACACCGCGCCCTGCTGGAGGGGCGGCTGGAGCCCGACGCGGAAGTCGGCGCTGCCGTTCTCCTTGGCGATGCCGCTGCCCCCGCTCTGGAAGGCGATGCCGGAGAAGTTGAAGGACAGCGTGTACCACTTGTCCGTGCCGCTGGTGACGTAGGCCTCCGGCGCGGCGTCGTACGCGCCACCGACGGGCCCGGCCGGGTTCGTGCCGCTGAAGTCGGCCGAGATCACCTGCCCCGCCTTGGCGTCGTATGCCTCCAGGCAGAGTTCCGCGTTCTTCACGCTGGCCGGGACGCCGCCGTTGGCCGAGAAGTATAGCTGACTGTATGTGAAGGCGCCGTTGGTGCCCTTGCCGGCCAGCGGCTCGACCACGGTCTTGCCGTCGATGGGGGCGATCGTGAAGGGACCGTCGGCACCGGCCGCGTCCTCATTGAGGACCTGCAGCCCCGCGTACGAGGAGTTGATGGTGGGACTGCCCGGACTGTTCAGGGTCACCGTCAGCTTGGGATTGGTGGGGGCAGTGGAACACAGCGTGCTGGCCCCCGGAGCCAGGGTTGCCGTGGCCGAGGCGGAACTCGTGGAACTGGACGTACCGGAGCCACTGGACGTGTTGGAACTCGCCGCCGGCTGAGCCGCCCCCCCGCATGCGGCCAGCAGGGTCGTTGTCAGCAGCCCACCCGCAAGCCCGAGCCAGAGTCGCGTTCTTGGCACTCGATGCCCTCCCTGTCGTGGGTCTTCCCCAGGAAACCGCTCCAGGAACATGTCCTGTCTGCCTTCCTACCTTCGGACCGGGGGGCTGTGGTCCTGCTGAGGCACGCAAGGAGGTGTCTGGCATCCGCGCCAGCATGCCGGCGCGCCGCAACCGCGCCGGCGGTGGGGGGGCGCGATCCGTTCGTCGGGGTGCGCTCGGGAAATGAAACGACGAGGTCTGGCCGGCCAACGCTATACCTGGCGCCCACCGCGGGGCGGTTGGTCCAGAAGGGCGGGGGGTGGGCTGGCATGTGCCTCGGGCCCGCCCCCCGCGTTGCGATGTGGGCATCTACTGCACCTTGAGCTCCCCCCACAGGGAGGGGGTGTGCCAGTTCTGCAGATTGAGGGTGGAGATCCAGTCCGTGGCCTGCTGGCATCCCGCCCCGACGCAGCCACCCGTGTTGAAGCCCAGCACGTGGCCGGACGCTGGCGCCGCGCTCAGTCCCACCGAGGACCAGGGAAGCTCGGCCAGCACCGCCCAGCCGGAGAGCTTTCCGCCGGACTTTTGTTCGACGGCCTTGAATTGGGTGTTGGACTTCCAGCTGAAATTGAATGGG
>JAKAUG010000362.1 GCA_021827805.1 Bacillota bacterium
TGGCACCCGATGCTGCTCACCTGGGTATTTGAGGCGGAACCGCTCTTTCTTGGCGCGGGCCTGATGCACCAGGTCAAGCCCGCGGGCCGCCGGATGGCAGGGCGCACGCTGGCCTTGACTGTGGTCGCCAGCGCGCTCCTCACCTCGATTGGCACATGGACCATGGTGGCCGAGGCCGGGCCGCAGGGGGTGGCGACCGCCGCATTGCCGGTGCTCGCGCTCGTCAACAGAATCACCTTTGGTTCCACCGTACAACATCTGCAGTCGGTTGTGCTGCCCATCGAAACGATGGGCGTGGTGATGAAGGTGGCGGTGTTCCTCTGGCTGTGGTGCAGATTGGGACAGCGCCTGCTTGGAACCTCCACCAAGGTTGTCCTTTTCATCGAAGCCGCGCTGGGCACGTCGCTGGCCATCGCCGCGTTCTCGAACCTGTTGGCCGTGGACCGTGCCCTCCTTACCTGGCTCGCTCGCTTGGCGCTTCCGACGCTCGTTGCCGCTACCTTTGCGGGCTACGGTGCCGCCATGATCCGCCGGGGATGGGGCCGGCCATGAAGGGTGATGGGCACCGGATCGGCCTCCGGCTCGCCGTGCTCATCACGGTGCTCATGGCGGCGGTGGTCCTGACGGGTTGCTGGGGCGGCGCCGCGATGGAGAAAACGGGCCTGGTGGCCCTCATGGGGATTGATACGGCACCGGAGAACGGGTATCGGGTGACGATAGCGGTGGTCAATCCCCTCGGCCTGCCGACACCCACTGGTGGCAGGCCGGGAGGCCCACCGGAACTGCTGCGCAGCGCGGTCGGAGTCACCGTCGGGGATGCGGTGCGGAGCCTCGCCGCGACCACATACCTCGATCTCGGGTTTACGGACATGCGCGGGATTGTTGTTTCCCAGGCCGTGGCGCGCAAGGGGCTGGCGGGGCCACTGGAGTTCATGGCGCGTTCCCGTCAGTTCGAGGAGACTCCGATGCTGTATGTCGCCCGTGGGGAGAGCGCATCGGCCATCCTGAGCAAATCAGAGCAGATGATGCCGGATGCGGGCGAGGTCCTGGTCGGAACGGCCACGTGGGCACAGAACCTGTTCCCTGTTTATGCGGATCGCGTCTTCACTTTCCTGAACCAGATGCAGACCAAGGGCGACGAGCCCGCAACGGCGGGGGTGAGCATCGCGTCCTCCGAGGGCCACGGACCCACCCTGGCGTTTCGGCTCACCGGGACAGCGATGTTTCGCGGCGACCGGCTCGTGGGTTGGCTGGACGGGCCGCAGTCCCTCGGTTGGCTTGTGGCAACGGGGCGGGCCAAGAAGCAGATTCTGAGCGCCCAGGCTCACAACGGAGGCACGTTCACGTTCGAAATTGGGGGTGACCGTCGCCGCATTCGCGTTACCCAAACCTCCGCGGGCCCTCAGGCGGACATCCGAGTGGATGTGGGGGCGCAGCTGATGTCGGCGGGGAACGCCCCGGCCGACTATTGGGCAAGCCCGGCTGCCTTGGCGGCTCTTCGAGAGGGCGCCGCTCTGGTGTTGACCAGTGACATTCGCAGCGCACTGCGGCAGGCCCAGGGCGCCGGCGCGGACATCTTCAGTCTGGGTGAATACGTGCGCCTGCAGGACCCCGCGGCCTGGTACGGGCTCAAGGGGAATTGGAACACTTCGTCCTTCCAACACATGACGGTTACCGTCCAGGTCCTCGTCACCATCAGGTCCGTGGGCAAGCGGTTCTGCCCCATCCTGGGGCCGTGCTGAGAGTGGCCGTGGGATCCCGCGGACCTGGCAAGGGATGTTGCGAGGGCCGCGCGCGGCGCTTCGCCGCGCTCCGCGCGAGAGCCCCCTCTGAACGGCGCGCCTCTGCGGCCACGGTTCGGGGTGGAGAGGCCTCCCTGGCCAGGGCAGGGCTGGCGCCATAACACGCGCACGGATCTCGTGCGGAGCGTGGGGGCGGTCGCGCGCTCGGTCGTGCAACCGGCCGCCATCACAAACGCCTCGCCGCCGCGACCGAGCCCGTGACACGCCCACAGGGCCAGCTCCCACCATGGAACCACCCGCCCTCCCACGGGGCGTTCAGCGGAACAGGGGCACGAAGACCAGCGCCACCACCGCCATCAGCTTGATCAGGATGTTCAGGGACGGGCCGGCGGTGTCCTTGAGCGGATCGCCCACGGTGTCCGCCACCACCGCCGCCTGGTGGGCAGGGCTGCCCTTGCCACCCAGCGCGCCGGACTCGATGTGCTTCTTGGCGTTGTCCATGGCGCCACCGGCGTTCGCCATCTGCAGGGCCAGGGCCACGCCGGAGACCAGGGCGCCCGCCAACAGACCGGCGACCGCCCCGCGGCCGAAGATCACCCCGGTGACCAGCGGGAGCGCCACCGCCGCCAGACCTGGGGCGCGCATGCCGGCGAGCGCGGCCCGGGTGCTGATCTCCACGCAGCGCGCGTATTCGGGCCGCCCCTCCCCACGCAGGAGTTCCGGGTGCGCGGCGAACTGACGCCGCACCTCCGTCACCATCTCCCGCGCCGTGCGGCCCACCGCCCGCAGACAGAGGCTTGAGAAGAGGTGCGGGAGCGCCGCGCCGACCAGGCAGCCGGCGATGACCTCCGGACGCAACAGGTCGATCACCGCGAGGTGGGCCTCGTCCGCATAGGCGGCAAACAGGGCCAGCGCGGTCAGGGCCGCCGAGCCGATCGCCACCCCCTTCCCCACCGCCGCGGTGGTGTTGCCCAGGGCGTCCAGGCGGTCGGTGCGCTCCCGCACCTGGGGCGGCAGGGCCGCCATCTCCGCGATGCCGCCGGCGTTGTCGGCGATGGGCCCATAGGCGTCGACCGCCAGGATCATGGCCAGGGGCGCCAGCATGCCCACGGCGGCCAGGGCGATGCCATACAGCCCGCTGGTCGCAAACGCCGCCAGGATGGCGAGCCCCGTGAGCAGGGTCGGCACCGCCACGGAGCCCATGCCCAGAGCCAGACCCTCGATCACGGCCGTCGCCGGGCCGCTCTGGGCCGCCTGGGCCACGCGCAGGACCCCACGCCGTCCCGCCCCCGTACTGCGCTCGGTGAAGACACCGATGCAGACGCCCAGGGCCGCGCCAGCCGCCACCGCCCAGAAGAGCCTGGGCTGACCATAGCCGGCCACCAGGACCCAGCGCGCCGCCACCAGGAAGAGCAGCACGCTCAGCAGCGTGCCGGTGCTGAGCGCACGCCCCGGATCCTGACCCCAGCGGGCCACCAGGCTGCCCACCCACGCCGCCAGCACCCCGAGGCCGGCCAGGGTCAGGGGCAGGATCAGGCCGGTCCGGCCGAGCCCCGTGACCGTGGCGATGGCCACCGCGGCCACCAGCGCACCCGCGTAGGATTCAAAGAGGTCGGCCCCCATCCCCGCGACATCCCCCACGTTGTCTCCCACGTTGTCGGCGATGGCCGCGGGGTTGCGGGCGTCGTCCTCGGGGATCCCCTCCTCGACCTTACCCACCAGGTCGGCGCCGATGTCCGCCCCCTTGGTGAAGACCCCTCCGGCCACGCGCGCGAAGAGCGCCACGGTGGAAGCACCCAGGGCGAAGCCGTTGATCGTGTCGGCCGAGGCCGGCCGCGTCGGGTCCGCCCAAAGCCAGACCGAGAGGCTCAACCCGGCCAGCCCGAGACCGGACACGACGAACCCCATCACGCTGCCGCCCGCCAGAGCCACGCGCAACGCGGCGGCAAGCCCGCTGCGCGCGGCGTGTGCCGTGCGCACGTTCGCCTTGGTGGCCACGGCCATGCCGGCCCAGCCTGCCCCCAGGGAGGCCGAGGCGCCCATCACGAACGCCAGGGCGCTGCCGGCGGTCAGTTGAGGATGCCCGAGACGGCTGGCCAGCAGGAGGAGAGCGGCCATGGCCGCCACCCACCCGAGCACCGCCCGGTCCGCGCGACCCAGGAACGCGCGCGCCCCTTCAGCGATGGCGCCAGCCACCTCGCGCATGCGGGCTTCCCCCGCCGGCTCGCGGACCACCATGCGGGCCAGCAACAACGCCCAGATGAGCGCCAGGGCGGCTCCCACAGGGCCCAGGGCGAACAGGGCAAGCTCTCGGCTGCTCGTCACCAGCAGTCCTCCTCCGGGGCTGGCGAGCCCCGGAGGCATGCCTACGTCTCCTCGTCCCCGGCCATGCCCGGGGGCGGACACGGCATTTTCCGCGCGCCCCGCCCAGGGCGGCACCCGGTGGGAAGCCTGGCCCCGCGGCGAGAGGTTCTGAGATCAGAGCGGCAGGACCCCTCCCTGGGCCGGCAAACCTTCTCCCGGGGGGTGCCCAGGCCATGCCGCTTGAGGGCCCGTTGCCCGCCGCCCGTTGCCCACACCAGCCGGTGGAGGTCGCGGTCGGGTTGATCGGTGCCGGTCGCCGCGCCCAGGCCCACCTGGCCACGATCGCCGCGCTTGAGAGCGCCGGCTACTACCGCCTGGTCGGCGTCGCCGACGCCGATCCCACCCGCGCGGCCAGTGCGGCCGCCGCGTATGGCGGTCAGCCCTTCGCCTCGGTGCGGGCCCTGCTGGAGGCCCTCGCCCGCCAGGGCCCCGCGGTCGCCGTTGTCGTCACACCCCCGGAGGCCCACCACCCGGTGGTGGAACTGGCCGCCGCCCATGGCGTGCACGTACTCTGCGAAACCCCGCTGTCCTTCTCCCTGCTCTGCGCGGACCGCATGCTGGCCGCCGCGGCGGCCGCCGGGACCAGGCTGGAGACGGCCGAAAACGTCTGGCGCTTCCCCGAGGAGAGGGCCAAGCGCCAACTCATCGAGAGGGGCCTGCTCGGACGGGTCGGCCTGGCCCAGTGCCGATACACCTCGGGCTCCTATCACGGCATGAACGCCCTGCGCCACCTGGTGGGCTCCCCCCTCGCCTCGGTGACGGGAGACAGCACCGTGCTGCCCGTCCCACGGCAGCCGCGCGCCGGGGGCGGCGAGACGACGGAGGTGGCCTGGGAAGGCGCGCTGCTGCGGTTCGCCAACGGTGTGCGCGGGATCTTCCAGCTTCCGGTGCGGCCGGGCCTCGGGAGTCACTGGGAGGTGGACGGCGACCTGGGTTCGCTGGAGGGCTCGCGCCTGCGCCTCGGCGGGGCCGATGGGCGGCGCGTTGAGCCCGAGCGACGGACGGAGCGCCGCAGCGATCTGGAGGTGCTCGTGGGCATCGCCTACGGCGAGGTCGACCTCTGGGAGAATCCCCTCAGGGATCTGCCGCTGCCCGCGGACACCGACGCCATCGCCCGGGCCGACGAGCACCTCTCCCTGCATCGCGCGCTCTCTGGCGCCGGCCCCCAGGACTACCCAGGGCAGGAGGGCCGCGCCGACCTCGCGGCGGTGCTGGCCATCCACGAGTCGGCCCTGGGAGGCGGATGTCCGGTGGCCATGCCCATGGCCGCCGGCGGCGAGCACGACCAGCGCCTGCACGCCGAATACTCCGCGCGCTTTGGCTTTCCCCCGGAGGAGGCCGCCGCGCACCTGGAGCACACCCCGTTCCCGCCCAGCTATCCGCTGACCAGGTAGGCCGGGTTGGGGGCGGGGATCCGGGCCTCCACGCTCTGCCGCCACCGCTCGAGCATGGCGCCGAGGGAGTCCGCGAGCTCGGGCTCGGCGCCGAACAGGTTGTGCGCCTCGCTGATGTCGCGGCGCAGGTTGTACAGCTCCCGGCGTCCGTCCTCAAAGAACTCGATGAGCTTGTGCTCGCCCAGGCGGATCGCGGAGGCGGGCGTGCCTCCCTGGTTGCCGTAGTGGGGATAGTGCCAGAAGATGGCGCGTTCCGGCAGCAGGCCCCTGCCGCGCAGCAGAGGCCAGAGGCTCAGACCGTCCAGATGCTGCTCGGGCCTTGGCGGCAGCCCGGCTGCCTCCAGCAGCGTCGGATACAGGTCCGGACTGGTGATCGGCACCTCCGAGACCGCGCCGGCGCGCACGACCCCGGGCCAGCGCACCAGCAGCGGCTCGCGCACGCCGCCGTCGTATGTCCACCCCTTGCCCTCGGCCAGAGGAGCGTTGCAGGTCGGCGAGCCCTCGGCCGTGGCCAGTCCGCCGTTGTCCGAAGTGAAGATCACGATCGTCCGCCTCGCCTGCCGGGTCTCCTCCAGCGCCTGGAGCAGGCGGCCCACGTTGGCGTCCAGGTTCTCGACCATGGCCGCGTAGACCGGATCGGACTGCAGCCGACGGCGCACCACGCGCTGCTGGCGCTTGTGCTCGCAGGGGAAGGGCTCGCCCTCCTCCAGGACGGCCAGCCGGTCGAGCCCGAGCCTCCGGGCCTTGGCCTGATACTTGGCCACCAGGTGCTCTGGGGCCTGGATCGGGGTGTGCACCGCATAGTGCCAGAGATTGAGGAAGAAGGGCTGCCCATCCCGGTGTCCGCGCACCAACCGGATGGCCTGGTCGGTCAGGTGGTCTGTCAGGTAACTCCCGGCCGGGCCGTCCGGGAGCGTCTCGATGCCCCACGGGCTCCAGTATCCGTGACGCGGATGTCCCCATGCCGAGCCACCGATGTTCACGTCAAAGCCGTGCCGGTCGGGGTAGGATGCCCTCTGCCCCAGGTGCCACTTGCCGACGTGCCAGGTGGCGTATCCAGCATCCCGCAGGGCCTGGGCCAGGGAGGTCTCCTCGGCGGGCAGATGATCGATGTACGGGGCATCCAGCAGCCGCCCGCGCCCTGACCCGCCGATGTAGTTGGTGAGGCCCAACCGCGCGGGGTACCTGCCGGTCAACAGGCTGGCCCGGGTTGGGGAACACACCGGGGCCGCGGCATAGGCGTCGGTGAAGCGCATGCCCTGGGCGGCCAAGCGGTCCAGGTGTGGCGTCTCGTAGAAAGCGCTGCCATAGCAGCCGACATCGCGCCAGCCCAGGTCGTCGACGAGAATGAGCACGATGTTCGGCCTGGCCGGCGGCATGTTGGCACCCCCTCGCTGGCGGGGAGTTCTCAGGCCCCTGGGCCCAGACCTGCTCCGGAACGTGCGGCCGTGGGCGCCGCCCTCGCGGTGCACCCAGGGCCAGAGAGCCTGGTGGACCTGCGCCGTGTGGGCACCACGGGGCGTGCATGGCGGAGACCCAACCCCCCTTGGCGCGCCCACCGCGTGGGCTGGCGCGAGCGGGCGGAATCAGACCGCTGCCGCCGGCTCCAGGGGGGAGATCGTGGGGACGGGCCGACTTCCGTCCCGCCCGCATCCCGGGCCCCGATCCGGCCCGGGGTGGCAGATTCTAGGATCACACATGCATTTCTGCAGGATGGGGAGGCAGAGATCGGTCGCCGCACCTGTCGCCGCCAAAGGGCCCAAAGCCGCGCCATTGCTGAACCTGACACCCATGGATGGGGAACGTACACTTGTCCCCACGGCCGAAGGGGCGGTCAGAGCCGTCCCGTGGGGGAACCGATGATCGGTGCGACCCGCCGCGCGTGCGGCTCGGGCCACACAGGGTGAATCCGCCTCCCGGCGGACGGGGCGCTTCCCCCCGAACCCCACTGCTCACCCCATAGGCGACGGAAGGGACTGGGGTCGGTGCCGGTACGACGCTGGCTCAAACGGATGGGAACAGCGGGCGCGGTGGGCCTGTGCCTGGCGGGTCCCCTGCTCGCGGCCTCGCCGAGGGCGGCGGCCGCGGCTTACGCGCCGTTGCCCATCGGGAGGACCGTGCTGCGCTATGGGGACCTGGGTCCGGCAGTGCGTGTTCTGCAGGCGGACCTCTGGCAATTCGGCTACAACCCTGGACCCGTGGACGGGATCTTCGGGCCCAGGACCCTGGCCGCGCTGCGCGCCTTCCAACGGCGCCGTGACATCGTTGTCAGCGGGCGTCTCGACCCGGCGACCTTCCAGCAGGTGCTCGTCGCGCTCGGGTATCGAGCGCCGGCCCCCCGGACCAAGGACGCGGACGATCGGATCCCACCGGCCTCGGCTCCCGCGTCGCACACCCCGCGGGACGGTGGCCACGGAGGGCCCGCGCCGAGCCCAGGCGCCTCCGGGGACAACCATGGGCAGACCTCCGCTTCCCGCTCCCAGACCAGCGCGTCCTCGCCAGGAGTTCACGGCGGCAGCGGCCCCGCCCAGATCAGCCACAACCAACAGCTGGTCGGCGGCCCCGCCCAGAGCGCTGAGCGGCAGGCCTCCTTGGCTGCCGCGTCGCAGCGTGGCGGACAGCGGACATCGCCGCCCACGGCCGGCTCCCCGCCCGCAGCCAGCCACTCCGAGATCCTGGCCTACTGGGCGGTGTGGGGCAGCAACGCCACCGAACTCGGAGATCTCGGGCAGCACGCCCGCGACATCACCTGGCTCTCGCCCTACTGGTACACCCTGGGCGGCAACGGCACCCTGTCCTCACGCGAGTCCGACCACGCCCAGGTCCTCTCGGCCGCCCATGCCGTACAGGTACCCGTACTCGCCCTGATCAACCAGGGGTCCGGCGTGACATCGCTCCTCTCATCGGCGGCCGGACGCACCATGGCCACCCAGTCCGTCGTCGCCCTGCTGCGGACCAATCCGGGGCTGTCCGGGGTGGTCATCGACTTTGAGCTCCTGCCGCCCTCCGCGCGCAACGATCTGACGGCCTTCGTGCAGGAACTGCGCGCCACGCTGCCACCCAAGAGCACCATCGGTGTGGCCGTCATGCCCAAGTCCTCCTCTCCCGGGCCCTCGTACGCCCAGGTCTTCGACTATGCCGCGCTGGGTAAGGCGGCGGACTTCATTCAACTCATGACATACGACCGGCACTCCAACAGCTCTGCGCCAGGACCGATCTCGCCCAACAACTGGGTGGCTCAGGTGGCCCGCTACGC
>JAKAUG010000294.1 GCA_021827805.1 Bacillota bacterium
GGTGGACGCCATGCTGCGCCACCGCCAGGAAGGACCTGGGCGCGGGGGCCGGCAGAAGATCGAACGCGATGCGGTGCAGGTGGTCGCGGGCCTGCGCGGGGGCCAGACCCTGGGCAGCCCGATCGGCATGATCGTTGCCAACCGCGACTGGGCGAACTGGCAGGGCGTCCTGGGTCCGGGAGCGGCCGACGTGGATCCGGCGCGCGCCGAGGCCAAGGCGTTGTATCGTCCGCGACCTGGGCACGCGGATCTGGCGGGAGCCCTCAAGTATGACCGTCAGGATCTGCGGGATGTGCTGGAGCGGGCCAGCGCGCGGGAGACCGCCGCCCGCGTCGCGGTCGGGGCCATCGCGGCCGAACTGCTGGCGGCGGTGGGGATCAGGGTGCTGGGGCATGTGGTGGCCCTGGGGCCCGCCGTCGCGCCGCCGGTACCGGAGGACTGGGACCTGGAGCGGCTCACCGCAGCGGTGGAGGCCTCGGACTGCCGCCTGTGGGACCCGGAGGCGACGGCGGCCGCGCATGAGGCGGTGCGCGAGGCGACCCTGGCCAAGGACACGCTGGGCGGCGTGATCGAGGTCCGCGCCGCGGGCCTGCCGGTGGGGCTGGGCTCGCACGTGGCCTCCGACCGCAGGCTGGATGGGCGGCTCGCGGGGGCGCTGATGAGCATCCAGGCCATCAAGGCCGTGGAGGTGGGTCTGGGGGGTGCTGTGGCTGGCCTCCGGGGGTCCGAGGTGCACGACGAGATCCTGCTGGATCCGGAGCCAGCCGCGGGCCGTGCTTCGCGCTACACCCGTCCGACCAACCGTGCCGGGGGTATCGAGGGCGGGGTGACGAACGGCGAGCCCCTGCTGGTGCGGCTGAGCATGAAGCCCATCCCCACGCTGCTGCGGCCGCTGCGCAGCGTGGACATGCGCACCGGCGAGCCGCTGAACGCCGGGTATGAGCGCTCGGACATCACCTCCGTCCGCGCGGCGTCGGTCGTCGCGGAGGCGGTGGTGGCCTTCGTGCTGGCCCAGGCGCTTCTGGAGAAGTTCGGTGCAGACAGCCTGGGTGAGCTGCGCGACAACATGGCGAGCTATCGGCGGCGGGTGATGCGCCGCTGAGCAGGGAAGCTGCCGCCGCCGCGGCCGAACGAGCCCTGGGGGAGCGCAATCTGGTGCTGGTGGGCTTCATGGGCACCGGTAAGTCCACCCTGGGCTCCGCCGTGGCCACGCTCCTGGGTCGGCCCTGGGTGGATTCCGACCTCGTGATCGAGGCTGAGGCGGGTCGGCGCATTCCCGAGATCTTTGCCGCCGAGGGTGAGGAGGGGTTCCGCCAGCGTGAGACGGCGGCCCTGGCGACGCTCGCCGCCACGGGCGGCAAGGTGCTCACGACGGGTGGGGGGGCGCTGGGTCGCCCGGCCAATCTGGCGCTGCTGCGGTTGCACGGCGTGGTGGTGGCGCTCAGGGCCCGCCCCGAGGTCATCCTGCGCCGGGTGGGCGGGGCTCAGGCCGCCCGGCAGCGGCCGCTCCTGGCCGGCGAAGACCCTCTGGCGCGCATCGGCGAGCTCCTGGCGAAGAGGGAACACCTCTATGCGCAGGCGGATCTGATGCTGGATACGAGCGACCTCTCCCGAAGTGCGGCGGTGCGGGGCCTGCTCGCGCTGGTGGCCCGACGCGCAGGGGAGGTCCGGCGGGGGTGATGGGGATGCGGACCGTACACGTGAACCTTGGTGCCCGCTCCTACGACATCCGCATCGGGGTGGATGTTCTGGGGGACATCGGTCCCGTGGTCGCGGGCCTGGGACCGGGTCGGCGGGCCCTGGTGGTGGCGGATGCCGCCGTGGCGGACAGCCATGCGCCCATGGTGGCCTCGAGCCTGCATGCGGCGGGCATCGACACCCATCTGGCCCTGGTGCCCTCCGGGGAGACGAGCAAGAGCCTCGGCGTGGCCTCCAGGCTCTACGACGCCTGCCTGGACGCGGGACTGGAGCGGGGTTGCTGGATCGCGGCGGTCGGCGGCGGGGTGGTGGGGGACCTGGCCGGTTTCGTGGCCGCCACCTACCTGAGGGGCGTCCCCTGGGTGCAGGTGCCCACCACGCTGCTGGCGCAGCTGGACGCCTCGGTGGGCGGTAAGGTGGCGGTCGACCACCCCCGGGGGAAGAACCTGATCGGCGCCTTCCACCAGCCGCGGCTGGTCTGGTGTGACGTGCAGACGCTGGACAGCCTGCCCAACCCGGAACTGGCGGCCGGGCTCGCGGAGGCGGTCAAGCACGGCCTGCTCGCCGATGCCCGTTACTATGCCTTCATCCGCCGGAGCCGCGCCGGGCTCCTGGCCCGGGAGTCGGCGGCCATGATCCGCCTGGTGGCCGGCTCCTGCCGCATCAAGTCCCGGATCGTGGCGCAGGACGAGCGCGAGGAGGGTGGAGCCCGCATGGCTCTGAATCTGGGCCACACCCTGGCTCACGCCCTGGAGGCGGTCGCTGGCTACGGCACGATGCGCCACGGCGAGGCGGTGGCGGTGGGGATGGTGGCCGCCGGGCGCCTGGCCCTGCGGCGGGGGCTCTGGAGCCACCGCTGGCAGGCGGGCCTGGAGGAGGTCCTGACGAGCCTGCACCTGCCGGTGCGCATCCCCGGGCTGGCGCTCTCCGAGCTCGCCGCCGCGATGCGCTTGGACAAGAAGGCCGTGGACGGGCGCGTGCGCTGGGTCCTGCCGGTGCGTCCCGGGCAGGTGACGGTGGCGGGGGATGTGGCGCCCCAGGAGGTGGCCGAGGTCCTGGTGGCCCTGGGAGCCCAGAGCTCGTAGAGTCGGCCTCCCCCGGGGTGGGCGGCCGCGAATCATGGGCGGGGACGGGCCGAGGGAGCGTGTCCCCGCCAACATCCATTTCCTTGCGGGACACCCCGCGCTTCCGCGGGAACCGCCTGGCGCCGCGGCAATGCGGGCAACTGGGCGTCTGGACGGCGACCACGGGACATCGCCCCCGGGGCCTGGCCGCGTGCCACAGGGGTTGCCGCGCGCAACGGGTGGCCCCGCCGCCCATGCCCGATCAGCCCTTTGGGGGTGCGTCCCGCTGCTCGGCCAGGGCCTCAAGGTGGCGGCGGTCGACCTTGCCATTCGGGGTCAGGGGCAGGGCGGGCAGAAAACGGATCAGGCGCGGGATGGCGTAGGGTGGCAGCGACCCGCCGAGCTCATGCCGGAGCTGCTGGGCGGCGGCGAACGCACCCGCCGGGTCCGGGGCGGGCTCGGCGACCACGAAGGCCACCAGGTGCTGGACGCGACCCTCCCGGACCACCGGCAGCACGGCCGCGGCGCAGACCCCATCCAGTCGCGTCAGATGCGCCTCGATCTCATCCAGCTCCAGGCGGTAGCCATGCAGCTTCACCTGCCGGTCCAGCCGCCCGACGCAGAAGAGCTGCCCGTCTCGCGCATAGCCCGCGTCTCCCGTGCGGTAGGCTGTGCCGCCCCCGCGTGCGGGCGGCAGGCTCACAAAGCCGCGGCCAGCGGCGGGGCCCGCCAGGTAGCCGGGACTCACCTGCGGGCCGGCGATGACCACCTCGCCGGCCTCGCCCGGAGCCAGCTCGGCCAGATCCGGGCCGGCCACCCAGACCCGCATCCCCGGCGCCGGCGCGCCCACCGGCAGGGGGTCTGGTCCCGCGGCCAGTTCCGGGGTGATGCGCACGGAGGTCACCGCCACGGTGGTCTCCGTGGGACCGTAGGTGTTCCAGACCTCCGCCTCCGGGAAGCGCTGGAGCAGGGCTCGGGCGGTGGCGGCCGGCAGGGTCTCCCCGCAGAACAGCATCCTGCGGAGTCGCGGCAGCATCCCGGCGCCGAAGGTCGGCTCGGCCAGGCAGAACTGCGCAAAGGAGGGGGTGGAGACCCAGACCGTCAGGTCCGCCGCGGCGAGGGCGGGGAACAGCGTGCGCGGGTCCTGGACCATGCCGCGCGGGATGCTGACCAGGGTCCCGCCGGTGGTCAGTGCGAGGTAGAGGTCCATCACGGACAGGTCGAAGGAGAACGGCGCCTGGTTGAGCACCACCTCCCGCCCGGGCTCGAGGCGCTGCTGGGAGCGCATCCAGCCCACGAAGTGCGCCACCGCGCTCTAGGGGATCGGCACTCCCTTGGGATCGCCGGTGCTGCCGGAGGTGAAGAGGATGTATGCCAGGGGATCCGGCGCGGGGTCCTGGGGCCGACGGGGGCGCGGCGGGACCAGCTCGCCCGCCGCGCCGAGGACCAGGCCGGGCTCCGCGCCGCCCACCGGGGTTTCGCGCGGGCTCCGCGGCGCCAGCCAGGCCGTGCTGCCAGACAGGACGGCGATCCGCCGCACCCGTCCGAGCGGCAGGACCGTGTCGGTCGGCACATAGGGGCGGCCGGCCAGGGCCGCACCCAGGAAGGCCACCAGCATCGCGGGCTCCTTGTGGCCATACACCAGCACGGGACCCGGCGGGGTCTCGGCCTCGAGCCAGGCCGCGACCGCCTGGGCCCGGTCCCAGAGTTCGGCGTAGGCGATGGCGCCATCGGGCCCGAGGTGGGCTCGCCGCGCGGGCCAGCGCTGGGAGGCCTCCCACACCGCCTGCAGTACCGTGGGTGCTGGCGGGCCGAGAAGCGCGGGTGAGGCCGGCGCGGCGCTCACCGCCGGGCCGCCATGCGCCGCAGCACATCCGCGGTCAACAGGCGCGGGGTGGCCCAGGCGTCGCGGTCGAGCTCCGCGGGGGAGACCTCCACGCCGAGCTCGTCCGCCAGGGCCGCCATCAGGTTGACGGTGCCCAGGGAGTCGAGGAGACCCGAGTCGTACAGGCGCAGATTCGGGTTATGCAGCACCTCGTCGCTCTCCGCCACGCGTCTCAGGATCTCCAGGATCCTTGCGGACATCTCCTCGTCGCCTGCCATGCCGCCCACCCCCGAGGGCTCCATATTCGTGATCGGGGGCGCGGACCCCTTGGCGGCCCCGCGTCCAGGCCGCGGGCGCCGGGCAGGACGCGACATTGGAGGGCCGAGCGTAACCATGGTAGTCTGACCCGGGCGCCGCCCAGGGGTGCCCGACGTGAGGTGGCAGAGCGGCCGTGCAGCGAACCCCCCTGTATGCGCGCCATACCGCCCTTGGGGCCCACATGGTGCCGTTCGCGGGCTGGGAGATGCCCGTGCAGTACCGGGGCATCGTCGCCGAGCACCGCGCGGTCCGCACCGCGGCCGGGCTCTTCGATGTCTGCCACATGGGGGAGATCACCCTGCGCGGTCCCCGGGCGGGGGCCGCGCTCGATCTGCTGTGCGTCAACGACCCCCGCACCCTGACGCCGGGGCGCGCCATGTACAGCCCGCTGTGCCTGGAGGACGGGGGCACCCAGGACGACGTGATCGTCTATTGCCTGCGGGCCCAGGAGGAGTACCTGCTGGTCGTGAACGCCGCCAACCGGGCGGCCGACCTGGCCTGGATCCGGGAGACCCTCGGGGCACGCGGCCTGGGCGACGTCCAGATCACCGATGCCTCGGAGCAGACCGGACTTGTGGCCCTACAGGGTCCCGCGGCGATGCGGGTGCTGGCCGTGCTCCTCGCGGAGCCGGAGAGGCCTGCCGTGGTGGGCCTGCGGCCCTTCCGCTTCACCCGCGCCGCGGTGGCGGGGGTGCCATGCCTGGTGGCGCGCACCGGATACACCGGTGAGGACGGCGTGGAGCTCGCCTGTTCCGCCGAGGGCGTGGTGGAACTCTGGGACGCGACCCTGGCGGCGGGCACGCCGCTGGGCCTGGAGCCCTGCGGGCTCGGCGCCAGGGACACGCTGCGCCTGGAGGCGGGGCTGCCGCTCTACGGGCACGAGCTCTCGGCCGAGGTCAGCCCGCTCGAGGCGGGCCTCGGGCGCTTCGTGCGGCTCGATGGGCGCACCTGCGTGGGGAGCCAGGCCCTGGCGCGGCAGGCCGCGGGAGGTCCCCCCCGGCATCTGGTGGGACTTGAGCCCGAGCCGCCCGGTATCGCGCGCGCGGGCGCGCTCGTGCGCGATGCCGATGGGCGGCAGGTGGGGCTGGTGACGAGCGGAACCTTCAGCCCGTCCCTGGGGCGCCCGGTGGCCATGGCCCTCTGCGCGCGCGGGGCCGCCGCGCCAGGGGAAGTGCTCGGTGTGGAGGTCCGGGGGCGCGCGGTCCCGGCGCGGGTGGTGTCCCTGCCCTTTTACCGGCGGAGGAGGGATTCGGGTGTCGTCCTGTCCTGAGGAGCTGCTGTACACCCCGGAGCACGAATGGTTCCGCGCCGCGGACGGGACGGTCGGCATCACGGCGCACGCCCAGCGGGCCCTGGGCGATGTGGTCTACGTCGAGCTCCCCGCCGTGGGGACCGAGCTGACCGCCGGCCAGAGCTTCGGTACCGTGGAGTCCGTCAAGAGCGTCTCCGACCTGTTCGCCCCGGTGAGCGGCCGCGTGACCGCGGTGAACGGTGCCCTCGGGGAGCACCCGGAGCTGATCAACCAGGACCCTTACGGCGAGGGCTGGATCATCCGCGTCGCGCCAGCGGGGCCCGCCACGGGCTTGCTCGTCGCCGCCGAGTACCGGCGCCAGATCGGCGAGGGGCAGGACTAGCTTGGCGGACTATGTGCCCCACACCCCGGACCAGACCCAGGAGATCCTGGAGAGCCTCGGGCTGTCGTCCCTGGAGGATCTCTTCGCCCAGATCCCGGCGCCCCTGCGCCAGCGGGCGGTCCTCGATCTCGGACCGGGGCTGGACGAGCCGGCGTTGGTGCGGTGCGTGGAGGCGCTGGCGCGCGCCAACCGCGCGGCGGATCTCGTCTGCTTCGCCGGCGGCGGCTACTACGACCGCTATCTGCCCGCGGCCCAGCGGGCGCTGCTCGGCCGCGGCGAGTTCGTGACCGCATACACCCCCTATCAACCTGAGGTCAGCCAGGGGACCCTGCAGGCCACCTTCGAGTTCCAGAGCATGATCTCAGAGCTCGTGGGCCTGCCGGTGGCCACCGCGGGTCTGTATGACGGCAGCACGGCCCTGGCCGAGGCGGTGCTGCTGGCCGTGGCCGCCACGGGGCGCCGCGGGGTGCTGCTGCATCCGGGGATCAACCCTCAGTGGCGGCAGGTGGTGGAGACCTACGCGGCCGGGCAGGGGCTCCAGGTGTCGACCTGGGAGGGCACGGACCCGGGCGCGGGTGTGGCCGCGGTGGCCGTGCAGCAGCCGGACCATCACGGGCGGGTGCTGGACCTGCGGCGCCTTCTGGCCGGCAGACCCGAGGGGGCGCTGGCCATCGTGGCGGCCGACCCGGCCACCCTCGGCGTCCTGGAGGCGCCGGGTCGGCTCGGGGCCGACGTCGTGGTGGGCGAGGGCCAGAGTATCGGCCTGCCGCTCGCCTATGGCGGGCCCTACCTGGGCCTCATGGCCGCGCGCACCGAACTCCTGCGCCGGCTGCCGGGCCGCATCTGCGGCCAGACCGTGGACGACCGTGGTCAGCGGGCGTTCGTGCTGACGCTGCAGGCCCGGGAACAGCACATTCGCCGCCACAGGGCCACCTCCAACGTCTGCACGAACCAGGCGCTGTGCGCCTTGGCGGTTTCCATCTACCTGGCGCTGCTCGGCCCCGGCGGCCTGCGTCGGCTGGGGGAGATCTGCCTGGCCCGCGCGCACTATCTGGCCGAGGAGCTCACCAAGATCCCTGGGACGGCGCTGGCCCACCCAGGGGAACCGTTCTTCGCGGAGTTCGCGCTTGCGGTGACGGATGCTTCACGCCTCGCCGCGGGTCTGGCCCGCCGCGGTTACCTCGTGGGGCCCGTGCTGGATGCGCGCACGCTCCTGGTGGCGGTCACGGAAAAGCGCGTGCGCCGGGATCTGGACGGGCTGGTTGCGGCCTGGCGGGAGGCGAGCGGCGATGCTGGAACCGGAGCCCCTGCTCTCTGAACTGTCCGCCGCGGGGCGCCGCGGCTGGGCGTTGCCGGACGCCGAGGTGCCCGAGGCGGTGGCACCGGAGGACTGCCTGCCCAGGGAGAGCCTGCGCGGCACGCCGCCCGGCCTGCCCGAGGTCTCCGAGCTGCAGGTGGTGCGGCACTTCACCCGGTTGAGCCGCCTGAACTTCTCGGTGGATTCCGAGCCCTATCCGCTTGGCTCCTGCACGATGAAGTACAACCCCAAGGTGGACGATCTTCTGGCCGAGCTGCCTGGGTTCGCCGGGCTGCATCCCCATGCCCCCGACGCGTTGGCGCAGGGGGCGCTTGAACTGCTCTGGCTCCTGGAGAGAGCCCTTGAGCAGATCACCGGGCTCTCGTCCTTCAGCCTGCAGCCGGCGGCCGGGGCTCACGGCGAGCTGGCGGGCATGCTTATGGTCGCGCGGCACCACCGCCTGCGTGGGGATCTCGGGCGGCGCCGTGTGGTCGTTCCCGACTCGGCCCACGGGACCAACCCCGCCTCGGCGGCGATGGCCGGCTTCGAGGTCGTGGAGATCCCGTCGGACGCGCGCGGCGGCGTGGACCTTGAGCGGCTGCGCGCCATGGCGGATGAGGGTCTGGCCGCGCTGATGCTGACCAACCCGAGCACCCTCGGCCTCTTTGAGGAGAACATCCAGGAGATCGCCGCCGTGGTGCACGGCTGCGGCGGGCTGCTCTACTACGACGGTGCCAACCTCAACGCCATCGTCGGACAGGCCCGCCCCGCCGACATGGGTTTGGACGTTTGCCACCTCAACCTCCACAAGACCTTCTCCACCCCCCATGGGATGGGAGGGCCCGGCGCCGGGCCGGTGGGGGTGCGGACCGAGTTGGCGCATCTGTTGCCCGGGCCCCGGGTGGTGCGGGAGGAC
>JAKAUG010000181.1 GCA_021827805.1 Bacillota bacterium
CCAGCCGTGGCCGCCCCCGTGGCCGCGGCTTCGGTGCCACCCATCCCGGCGGCGGGCGGCGGGGAGGTGCGCTCCCCCATGCCGGGGGTGGTCTCCGCCGTCAGCGTCCGCGTCGGCCAGGCCGTGGCCGCCGGGGATGTGCTGCTCGTGCTGGAGGCCATGAAGATGGACAACGAGATCCCTGCTCCCGCGGCCGGCACCGTGCGTGAGATTCGCGTCGCGCGCGGTGATCAGGTGGCGGCGCAGCAGGTCCTGCTGGTGCTGGGGTGAGCCAGGACGCCAAGGCCGAGCTGCGGGAGCGCCTCCAGGCCTGGCGGCGCTCCCTGACGGACCTCCAGATCCAGCGCTGGAGCGAGGCGATTGGGTCCGAGTTGCTGGGGCTGGCGCCGCTCGGCGCGGCGCGATGCGTGCTGGGGTTTGTCTCCCTGCGGCGCGAGCCTCAGATGCACGCGGTGCTGGAGGCGTTGGGTGTCCGAGGGGTGCGCATCCTCTGGCCGCGGGTGCGGGCGGAACGGCTGGAGCTGGTGGCGTCTCTGGAGGACGGCCCGGTGATCTCCCCTGAGGCTGTGGACGTGGCCCTGGTGCCAGGGCTCGGGTTCGATGCCCGCGGTCGGAGGCTCGGACGCGGCGGAGGGCATTACGACCGGCTGCTGCCGCTGTTGCGCCCGGACTGCCTGCGCGTGGGCGTGTGTTTCGAGGGGCAGATCGTGCCAGCGGTGCCCGTGGAGCCCTGGGACCAGGCCGTGGACCTGGTGGTCAGCGAGACGGGCGTCCGGAAGGGGGAGGCCAGGGTTGGCCCAGGGGCGTAGGCGGCGCCGGCCGCCGCCGCGACGCGAGATGGCCCCCTCGGTCGGCGAGTTGGTGGCGGGTATCCGTGAGCATGGCTGGCGCGGCCTGCTCGATCTCGTCGTCCTCAGCGTGCTGTGGTTTCTCTGCATGCTGAGCGCGGGCCTCGAGGTGGCGGTGCCGGTCCTCTTGAGCCACGGGGCGGGCCTTCTGATCACCGCCCTGGCCGCCCTCGCGCCGCTGGCCCTGGTCGGGCCAGGGTCGATCGGGCTCTTCCGTGGAGCGGACGGGGTCTGGAGCGGCGAGTGCTCGGGCCCCCTGGACTCTGTGCGTTACTTCTGGGCCGGGCTGTCGCGGCGCTATCTGCGCGGAGTGGGCCTCAGCGTCGTGTGGGCCGTGGTGGTCCTGGGGACCTACGCCAATCTGCGCGAGGATGTCTCGCTTGTGCCCCACTTCCTGCTCCTGGGCCTGGGGATCCTCCTCCTCTACTTGCTGCTGTTCTTTGTCATGGTCCATGTCTACCTGCTTCCGGTGCTGGCGACCACGGACTTCAGCCTCTGGGAGGCCGCGCGTGTGGGGGCATGGGAGGCGGTGGCAAACCCAATGTTCACCCTCGTGGTCCTGCTGGGACCCGCGGCCGTGTTGGCGGTGGGCTTTGTGGTGCATCCGCTGCTGCCGATGCTCCTGGGCGGCGCGCTCGGGCTGCTCTGCACCGGCGCCCTGCGCTTCGCGCCCTATCGGCACCCGGATCTGCCCGCCCCGCGCTGGCTGGACAGGCCAGAGGAGCAACCCCCGCTGCCCCCGACGGGGACCAGGCCATGAACGCGGTGGGTGTCTGGCAGCGGCCCCGCGTGGTCCCCGAGGGCGGTGTGCTCGGCATCTGCGCCCCCAGCGGTCCCGTGAACGCAGAGCATTTGGCATACGGGCTGGCGGCTCTGGGGAAGCTGGGCTTCCAACTGGTGCTGGCCCCGGGCCTGTTGGAACGTCGCGAGTTCCTGGCAGGCGACGACGCCACGCGCCTGGGCGACCTGCACCGCCTGCTCGCGGACCCCCGCGTGCACGCGGTGGTCTGTGCCCGCGGAGGCTATGGCGCGATGCGCCTGTTGCCGGACCTGGACCTGGAGGCCTGGAGGCGCAACCCAAAGCCCTTGGTGGGCTTCAGCGATATCACCGCTCTGCACCTGGCCCTCGGCAGCGTGGGCGTGGGCAGCCTGCACGGCATGATGGTCGAGGCGGGGCCGGACGGGCCCCCGCCCGGCAACCTGCGTTCGCTGCAGCGCGCGCTGTGCTCCCGCGAGCCGCTCGGCACCCTGGTGCTCCCCTCCGGGGCCGCGCCGACCACGTGCCTGCTGCCGGGACGTGCCGCTGGCGTGCTGGTGGGCGGCAACCTCTCGCTGATGTGCGCGACCTTGGGCACGCCGTGGGAGATCCAGACGCGGGATCGGCTGCTCCTGCTGGAGGAGGTGGGGGAGAGCCCGTATCGCCTGGACCGCCTGCTGGCGCAGATGTGGTTGGCGGGTAAGCTCCAGGAGGCCCGAGGTTTCGTGGTTGGAGAGTTGGTGAACTGTGGGGACGGCTCCGACGGCCAGGGCGGGGAGGCGGTTCTGCGGGAGTGGCTGGGCCGCCTCTCCCGGCCGGCGATCGCCCGACTGCCGCTGGGACACGGCCAGCACAGGCTGACGGTGCCCCTTGGGGCCCGGGCCGAGATCGATGCCGAGCGGTGCACGCTGACATTCCTGGAATCCGCCGTGGCCTGAACCCGGTGGGCCTCAGCCGACCATGTCGGAGACCCCGAACACGGCGACGCAGTCCTTGCCGCGCGACTTGGCCACATACATGGCCTGATCGGCGCGTGCGATCAGTTCCTGGGCACTGGCGGCGTGGGCGGGGAATGTGGCCACGCCGATGCTCACCGTCCCCATGGTGGTGCCGTGCGGCCCGACCGGCACCTCGCGCGCGTGGGCGCGCAGGCGTTCGGCGACCTCCGCGGCCTCCGGCCAGTCGGTGTTGGGGAGGATGACGACGAACTCGTCTCCCCCGGCGTAGCGCACGGCCACGTCATACGGACGGATGTGCTGGCTGATCATCTGGGCGAGGGAGCGCACCAAGCGGTCGCCATACTGGTGGCCGTGCCGGTCGTTGGTGAGCTTCAGGCTGTCCGAATCCAGGAACAGCAGCGACAGCGGCCGGCCCTCCCGACGGCCCAGGGCCACCTCCTCCTCCAGGCGCATGGTGAGGTAGCGCACGTTGTACAGGTGGGTCACGGGGTCCAGCAGGGCCTGCCGCTGCGAGTCCGCGTGCAGATGCGCCGCCTGAATCCCCAGGGTCCCGTATCCCGCGAGTTCTTCCACGGCCTCCATGGTCCACGGGAGCAGGGGGTGCCCAGGGGGCATGCGGAGGGCCAACCCGCCCGGGCCGCCGTGCTGCGCCCGCAGCGGGAGCGCGGCGGCCGTGGGTCGCAGCCGCGACTGGCCACGGGGATCCCAGGGGCTCCACTCCGGCGCGGAGACACGGACGAGGATCTGCCCCTGGCGTGCGGCCAGCTCCGCCGCCTCATCGAGGTGGGCCTCGTCCTGGGCGGCTGGGGCCTCGGCCGCCCGCCACGCCGCCCGCGTGGGCCGCAGGGCCGAGGATCCCTCCACCCGCACCACCACGGCTGCCGCTTGTGCCAGCAGACCCACCTGGGCGGCCAACTCGGGCAGCAGCCGCTCGGTATCCAGACTGACCATGGCGAGGCCGAGTGCGCGCGTGGCGCTCAGGCGCTGCTGATCGCGCCAGCTGGCGAGCATGCTGGCGTATCCCTGGGCGGTCTGCGGCGCGCCCGCCAGCAGGGCGCCTGAGACGGCGACAGCCTCACGCCAAGACGTCCAGGCGATGGGTGCCTGGCGGGTGGCCAGGGCCAGCAGCAGGGCCTCGAGTGCGGCCAGCAGCAGCGGTGTTGGGGGTGGGACCACAGTCCCCACGACGAGCACCAGCGCCACGTCGATGGCGACGAGGGGCGAGCGCAGCCCGCCGGTGGCAATGGTGATGGCCAGGGTACCCGCCACGCCAAGCAGCGCCCCGGCCACGGCGGTGGAAGGGCTGTGCGCCATGCGCCGGGCCAGGCCAAGGGCCAGTACCAGCCAGACCAGGGTCAGCGCCGCCGCGAGCATCCAGATCGGATCCGGGAGCAGGCGGTAGGAGGCGGCCAGGCCAGCGGCGGTGCCCACCAGGCTGGCGCGTCCGGCCCGCAGGGTCAGACTGCCGCTCGCCTGGTTCAGGCGCAGTTCCAGCAGCCCCTGCCGCAACTCGCGCCAGAACACAGTCCGCGCCCCCCTGCGGTAAGATCAAGTGAGCCACCGGCACCGTGGAATTGTCCATGCTCTGGAAAATTCCTGCAGGGCCGCGGCACGTTTTCGGCAGGGGGTTGGCAACGGATGGATCTGGGTCTGGTGGGTCTGCCGCAGTGCGGCAAGAGTGCGCTCCTCACGCTGCTCAGCGGCGCTCCGGCCCGCGGGGACGTGGCCGTGGCCAAGGTGCCAGACCCACGCTTGGACGGACTGGCGTCGCTGTTCCACCCGCGGAAGGTGGTGCACGCGACCATGCGCCTGACGGAGTTGGCCGGTCTGGTGCCGGGACGGCTTGAGCGCGGCGAGCGCAACGCCTTCTTCGAGGCGGTGCGGCGCACGGACGCCCTCCTGCACGTCGTGCGGGCCTTCCTGGCGCCTGAGGTGCCGCACCCGCTGGCTTCCGTGGACCCGATCCGGGACGCCCGGGCCCTGGAGGAGGAGTTGGTCCTGGCGGACATGGAGCGCGTGGAAACGCTGCGCTCCAGGCTCGAGAAGAGCCGTGCGCACAGCCGCGAGGAGGAGCTGCAGCGCGAGGTGCTGGCGCGGTGTGCCGAGGTGCTGGGAGAGGCGCGGCCGCTTCGCCTGGCCCGGCTGACCGCGGAGGACGAGCGCCTCCTGGCCGGTTTCGGGCTGCTCACCGCACGCGGAGAGCTCCTGGCCCTGAACGTGGACGAGGACGACCTGCGCCAGGGCACGGCTTTTCCGGAGTTGGAGAGCTGGGCCGCGGAGAACGGGATCACGGTGGTCATCTTCAGTTCCCGCCTGGAGGCGGAGATCGTCAACCTGGAGGAGCGGGAGCGCCTCGAGTTCCTGTCGGCGTATGGATTGACCGAGTCTGGGACCGACCGCCTGTCGAAGGCGGCGTACCGGGCCCTGGGCCTGATCTCGTTCCTGACCGCGGGCGAGGACGAGGTGCGCGCCTGGCCGGTGGCCGCCGGCACCAGCGCGCGCCGCGCGGCGGGCAAGATCCACTCCGACATCGAGAAGGGTTTCATCCGTGCCGAGGTGGCGAGCTATGCCGACCTGATGGCGGCTGGCGGCTGGAAGGCTCTGCGCGAGCATGGCCAAGCGCGCTTGGAGGGTAAGGAGTACACGATGCAGGATGGGGATGTGGTGGAGTTCCGCTTCAACGTCTGAGCGTCCCGCGGAACAGCTCGGTTACTTATAATGGGCGCTGGTGAGGTGGCATGGTCGAGTATCTGATGATCCCCACGGCGGCCCTGATTCTGCTGGCCCTGCTGGCCGTGCAGTTCCTGGCGCATGATGTGCGCTACGGTCCACGCACGCGCCGCGCCCTGGCCCTGCTGGCGGTCCCGGCCGCCGCCGTGGCGGTGCTGCTCGCCGGGGCATGGCAGGACCGTCCCTGGTGGTCCCGCCTGCTGCTCGGGGCGCTCGTGGGTGGGCTCGTCTACCTGGGTGCGGCGACGCTCCTGGTGCTGCACTGGCGCAGCCGCAAGGCCGACCAGCTGGTCGGCGACGTGCGCGCTCTGCGCAGGAGGGTGGCCGAACAGCAGCGAGAGCTGGACAGGCTGTTCTGGGAGGCCGCCGGCGCCCCGCCGACCGCTGGTGTGGACGACCCGCAGGATCGGCCCTCCCGGCATGAGTGGCTGGCGGTCCTGCGCCAGTGGCAGCGTGCGGTGCCCACGGAGGTGGCTCGGCGCGCTGCCCAACTCTCTGAGTGGAGGGCGGAGTTCGCCCGCAGCGGCACGGCCGAACTCAGGGCGCGCGCCCGTGTGCTGGAAGCCGCCTGGCGCGACATTCCCGACGAGGAACAGCGGCAGGCCGTGCGGGCACGGACCGCGGTTCTCTGGCTGGTGCATGACGAACTGGAGGGGACCGACCGTGGTCCTCGGCGCAGCAGCGCCGAGGTGCGCGAGCAGTGGGATCGTGCCCAGCAGACCCTGACCGAGTTGCGTGGGCAACTGGCGAGCCTGCGGCAGCAGAGGACCGAACTGTTGCAGCACAGGCTTCCGCTGGATTGAGCCGGGGTGTGGGCCAAGGCCCACACCCGCGGCGTCACCGCAGCGGCGATGGCCCGACGTGTCCGCTCTGGGCCGCCAGCAAGCGCTCTGCGTGCTCCAGGGCCACGCGGACCACATTGCCGCATTGGCGGGAGGGCACGGCTCCCCATCCGTCGCGGGCGACCACGTCCTCGACACCCAGTTCGCGCGCGATGGCCGCCTTGGCTTCGGGCGAGAGCAACGAACGATGCGCCGCCATTGCCATCCCCCCGCGGGTAGTCTATCCGTGAGGGTTGGGCCGCCACTCGGCGGCGGCGGAATCGGGGGGACGGCGTTGGTGTTGGCGCTGGGCCGTCTGGTGGGCGGCCTCATCGCGGTTGTGCTGAGCGCGTCCCTGTTCACCAATGCCCTGGAGTGGCTTGGACGGCGTCTCGGGCTCGGGCACGGGGCACTCGGCTCCATCTTTGCCGCACTGGGGACCGCGCTGCCGGAGGCCTCCATCGCCGTCCTTGCGGCCCTGGTGCCCGGCGCGGGCGCGTCGACCGCGGACGGCGTCAGCATCGGGGCCATCCTGGGGGCACCGTTGCTGTTGGCCACGCTCGGGCTGGGCCTGCTCGGCCTGGGTGCTCTGCGGGCGGGACGCAGTCAGCTCGATGTGCCGCCGCGTGCCCTGCGCCGCGATCTTGTGCTCTATCTGAGCACCTTCGGCCTGGCCTGCCTGGCCGGGATGCTCGGTCTGGGCGCCCGCTGGCGCGTGCCGCTGGCGCTGGCGCTCGTCGCTGTGTATCTGGTCTTCGCCTGGCGCGTGCTCCAGGGCGGCGCCGGCACCCAGGACGAGGAGAAGCCGCGCCGCCTCTGGTTTGCACCCAGGAGGGACTGGCCCTCCCCGTGGGCCATCGCGGGGCAGCTTGGCACCGCCGCCGTGCTCATGCTGGGTGGAGCTCGCCTCTTTGTCTCTGTGCTTGCCAGCGCGGCCGCCGCCCTGGGGTTATCCGGCTTTGTGCTGGCCGTGCTCGTCGCGCCGTTGGCGACGGAGTTGCCGGAGACCTTGAACAGCGTGCTCTGGGTTGGGCAGGGTAAGGACACGCTGGCGGCCGGTAACATCACCGGAGCACTGGCGCTGCAGGGTGCCGTCGTACCAGCCATCGGGCTCGCCTACACCCCCTGGCGCTTCGACTCGGCCGAGGTGGTGGCGGCCCTGGTGGCACTGGCCGGAGGGCTGATGCTCCTCGGCGGCGTCCTGCGCCCGCGCCGAGTTCCGGCGTGGCTCTTGGTCTCCCCAGCCGCGCTGTATGTGGCGTTCGTGGTCTGGACCCTGGCCTGATGGGCTTTACGTCGGTCGGAGTCTCTGAGTATACTGGCTGGCGACGGGCGAATAGCTCAGCGGAAGAGCACCTGCCTTACACGCAGGGGGTCACAGGTTCAAATCCTGTTTCGCCCACCACATGGGGAACGATGGCGCGGTAGCTCAGTCGGTAGAGCAGCGGACTGAAAATCCGCGTGTCGGCGGTTCGATTCCGCCCTGCGCCACCACTTCGAAGCCTAGAGCCACAAAGCTTACAGAGAAGCCCCCCAAGAAGAACCTGGGGGGCTTCAACCTTGTTTGCTACCGATTTGCTACCCTTTGGTCTGTGTTTTTGCTCGCTGAATGGCGGCCAAGGCTTTGCCGGCCGCCTCCCGTTGGTCTCCGGGAAGCGCATGCCCGTATAAGTCCATGGTGGTACTGGGCTTCGCGTGCCCAAGCCGGCGCTGTGCGACCACCACCCGCCCGTCTTCGCGCATGATGAGCGTGCCTGCGGTGTGCCGCAATCCGTGAAATCGGGAGTCCTGCCGCCCGCCACCGCCGGCCGGGCCCGCGAGCAGTTCCAGACCCTGCTCGCCGACCTGGCCACGGCTCAGGGCAAGCGTCCCGTGCTGCTCATCGACGAGGGCCACGAGCTCTCCGACGAGATGGTCCACGAACTGCGCTACCTGCAGAACGTCCAGGACTGTGACGCCGCCAGCCCGTTCACGCTGATCCTCTGCGGTCAGCCGGCGTTGCGCGCCATGCTCCGCCTCAAGAGCTTCGAGGCCGTCGCCCAGCGCGTCTCCGTGCGCTGCCACCTCGCCCCGCTGGACCTCCAGCAGACCGCGGCCTTCGTCCGTCACAGCCTCAGCCACGCGGGCATCGATCGGCCACTGTTCACCGAGGCGGCGATCGAAACGCTGCACACCCACGCCAGCGGCCTCTGCCGCCGGCTCGGTAACCTCGCCACCCACGCCCTGCTCGATGCCGCCCTGCACAAGACACCGCTCGTCGAAGAACCCAGCGTCCGCCGCGCCGTTGCCGAACTTGACGACTGAGCAGGAGGTTGCGCATCATGCCCGATCTCGCCCTCGGCGCCAGCCGCCCCTACTCCCTGGTCACCACCGTCGTTCATCGCGGCCCCGCGCAGGTCTGCCGTATGCAGCTCGACATCCACCTGGCGTCCGCCGACCTCCGCATCCGGTTCCTGGACCGTGACACCATCCTCGGCGTCTGCCACGCCCTCACCGAGCTGATGGAGGAGGCCTACTTCCCGGACCCCCGCGACTACCGCCCCGTGCGCATGCGTGTTTATACCGACCAGGATCAGCCCCAGGGACCAAAG
>JAKAUG010000390.1 GCA_021827805.1 Bacillota bacterium
CGCCTACTGCGGCTGCGCGCGGCGCCGCCGCATCGCGAGGGTCGCCCCCGCGAGGAGCAGCCCGGCGCCGAGCGCCATCCCGGCCTGGTTACCGCCGGTCTTGGGCAACGACGCGCCACTTGAGCTGGAAGCCAGCGTCTGGACCGTGCCACCCGGTACCATCTGGGCCGACGTCGGGGTGAACGACAGGTTGCTGAACACGTCCGTGCCGCCCTCGGTGGCGCTATGCGAAAGGTCCACCAGACCAAGGTAGACAGGGCCGCTGCCCATGTCGATGGCGGGCGGCTGCTGCGGCAACTGGGTCCACGTCTTGCCGTCGCTGGAGTACGACAGCGTCCACTGTGTGCCCTTGCGCGTCACCTGCACCCAGAGCGGGGCCTTCGGTCCGTTGGACACGTTGCTGCCGGCGCTCTGCGCCCCGGCGGACGGCCGCCACACGCCCTGCGGCCCGTTGGTCTCGGGGGTTACCGCCGCGAAGACCTCAGGCGAGCCCGGGTCCAGGCTCTGCCGCACCATCACGCCCGCCTTGGCCCACGCGTTGGTGTCGCTCTGCGACACGACCTTCGCGGTCCAGGTGCCGTCGCCGGTGACCTGGGTGTAGGCGTATGTGAACGCATCTGCGGTGCCCCAGATGTCGGCACCGGAACCGGTCAGCGTGTACGAACCGCCGGAAACCGAGACCGGAGCAGCTGCCAACGCCGGAACCGCGAAGCACAGTACGGCAGCAATGAGTGCAGTCGAGCCCAGCACGCACCGACGAATCATGGCTAGCATCCGTCCCCTCTCACAATTCAGACTCCCCCCCGGTGGTAATTCTTCGGTGAACTGCGTCGATCCCCTGCATGGGAGGCGGTCGCTTCTTGTTGACGGGGTCTCGAAGCAGTACACCCTGACGGCCGCCACAGCAGGGAGGGCGGAGGACTTGGGAACACAGGGCAGCGCCGTGTGGGAGCAGCCCTGGAGAGCAGGAGTGGTGGCGAATGGCCAGGGAGCGGAGCGTGAAACCGGTCTGGGGCCGGCAACCTGGATCTTCCGGCGCGCGGAGTTCAAAGCATATCGCAGATCCAAGAGTTCATCGCGGAAAGCGAAGGCATACTGAGCCAACGGCCCTCGCATTCGCGAGCCTGACAATGCGGAAACCCCTCCTTCCCGCGGGGTTGCGGAGAAGGAGAGGGTTCGCCAACGCGTGTCCGCGCCCTCTGATGATGCCGACGCCACGGAGCTGGAGTCCTCCTGGCGGAAGGCGTCCTGACCCGCTCTGTGCATCATCCGGGAGTCAGCATCATTCGAGTTCTGCGTAATTGTGCATCACACGAATACGTGTGGATGGCGGCCTGGTGCTTCTTCGACAAGGGCGATGCGTGGGCAGAGGTTTCGGTGCGGGAGAAGGGCATCACGATCCTGGAGGCCATGCGGGTCTGGTCGCCGCGGCGGCAGGCCGCAAGGCCACCGTGGCGGGACTGGCGCCCCATCAGCGCGAGGGCGTAGACAAGTGCGCCACATACCCGCTGAGCAAGGCGCCACATCTGGACGATCCCTCCGCGCCGCGCCGCGGCTGGCCCATCGCGACCGGCGTGATCGAGGGGGCCTGCCGGCGCCTGGTGAAGGACCGCATGAACGTGACCGGTGCCCGCTGGTGTGTGACGGGTGCCGCGGCGGTTCTCAAGCTTCGCGCCCTACGGACCAACGGCGACTTCGACCGCCGCTGGTCCTACCACATGGTCCAGGAGCGACGGCGGGTCCACGAGCAACGCCACGCCGGCCACGTGATCCCCCGTCCCGCTCAACCCCCGGCCTCGGTCCATGCCCGCCTCGGAGCGGGCTTGGCGCAGTGCACCCTGGTGCCAGTGGTCGGCCCGCGCTTTGCCCTGGCCGAGGCAGCTCAGGCGCACGAGGCGGTGCTGTCTCCAGGAGCCCGGGGCAAGGTCGTGCTCATGATGGGGAACGACGGACGGGGGGCGGTGGTCGCTCCCGTTCGGCCGCGCGCGCGGTCCTGGCCCGAGGGGTCCGGACCGTCAGGCGCCGACGGAGCGGGGGAACAGGCGGGCCCGCTGGACCGTGGCCTCGGCCAGGCCCCCCTCGGCCTGCAACGCCCGCAGCGCGGACACGTCATCCCACCCCGGCTCGGCCGAATCGCCCTCCCACGGCTCCTCGCCCTTGCCAACCGCGACCACGACATCACCCGGCACGCGCCCGTCGAGCGCCAATTCCAGGGCCTGCAGCCGGTCAGGCACAAAGCGCACCGGTACGCCACAGTCTGCGATCGCCGCGCGCATCGGAGCCGCCGCCTCCTCCGGATCCTCTCCGGCCGGCCGGTCCGAGGTCAGCACCACCAGATCGGCAAAGGAGGCAGCCACCCCGCCCATCAGCGACCGCTTGCCCTGGTCGCGCCGACCCCGGGCCCCCATCACGACCACGAGCCGCCCGACAGCGCTCGTCCGCAGCAATCTCAGCAGTGCCCGCAGACCGGCGGGATTGTGCGCGTAGTCCACCACGACGCGCACGCCGCCCCGGGAGACATCCTGCAATCGCCCGGGCACGTCGTGGACCTGCTGGAGCCCAGCGGCGATCTCCTCGGCGTGAAGGCCCATCGCCGTGCCGATGGCCGCGGCGCAGAGAGCGTTCTCGACGTTGTGCGGGCCGGGCAGGTGCAGCCGCAGCGGGACGCCACGCGGGCGTCCGGGCAGGTGCAGCACCAGTTGCGTCCCCTCGAGCCCCTCCGGCCGGACGGCGAGCGCGCGTACCTCCGCCCCGTCGCCGTACTCCACGACCGGCACGCCGCAGGCCCCGCGAAAAAGGTCCAGCTGCGGGAGGGCGCGATTGAGGACGGCCACGGCGGGCCTGGCGCTGGTCTCCAGCAGCCGGAACAGGCCCAGCTTGGCCTCCAGGTATTCCTGCGCCGAGTCGTAGTACTCACGGTGATCGCGGGTCAGGTTGGTGATCGCCGCCACCTCGAAGCTGCAATCGGCGACCCGCGCCTCGCTGACACCCTGCGCGGACACCTCAAGGATGCAGGCGTCGGCTCCCGCCTCCAGCTGCTCGGCGAGCCCGGAGTGCAGTTGGACCGGCGGGGGAGTCGTCCAGGGAAGAAGCGCGGTCGTGTGCCCGCCGCGGCGGAAGCCGAGTGTGCCAACCGTGCACGGGGAGAGACCCGCGGCCTCCAGAATGGAGGCCACGAGGTGGACGGTCGTGGTCTTGCCGTTGGTGCCCGTCACACCCACCATGTGCATGCGGCGGGCCGGATGGCCGAACCAGTTCGCCGCGAGGGCGGACAGCGCCCTCCGCCCATCGGGGACCACCGAAACCGGGACAGGGCAGCGGACCGGACGCTCGGCGACCACCAGACGGGCGCCGGCCGCCAGAGCGTCGGCGATGAAGGTGTGGCCGTCGGCCTGTCGTCCGCGGTGCGCGACAAAGATCGCTCCAGCGCGGATGGTCCGCGAGTCATTGGAGATCTCACTGAGCGGGAGACCGCGGAAGGAATGGCGTTCCGCGGCCGAGACGAGCTCGTCCCAGGTCAGGTTTCCGGCGTGGCTGCTCGTGCGCGAAGCGATGGTGGTGCACCTCCCGTGCCGGCTTCGAAGCATCGGGTCGGCCACCGGGGGCCGCGGGCGGGACCTGCGGCGGAGGCAGGGAGCAAAGCCACCCGCTACAGCATCTTCGTACTCCATGACGTGGGAGTGACGCAAGCGTCAAGGATGCATGAACAGGGGCCGCCATCGCCGCCGGCTGCCGCGGCGGCGGAAGCGCCCTGACCCGCAGGGTGCTGCTGGAGCCAACCATACCATTTCCGGTGGATGTCCAGGACAAGGCCGTGTGGCGTGTTCAGGCAGCCCGCGGCGGTTCCGGGTTGGCCTGTGTGTCCGTACCGCCACACGATCTCGTTCGTGTGCGGGTCGATGACCTCGATGCGGTCGTTGAAGTCGTCGTTCAGGATGATGTTGCCGTTGGGCAGGGGCGCGGCCAACGATGGATGGTTCCACTCCCCGGTACCGGAGGCCACATCCTGCCGCAAGACCACCTGGGCCGTCCGCGGCTTGAAGATGATCACCCGCCCGGGGACCGGCGGGCGGCCCGCCCGGCCTTGGGATGCCACCAAGATGTGGCTGGGGATGGTCGTGTTCCTGGTGCAATTGGGTGGGTCCCGTCTTGTGGCGACGCCGGCTCCCGTGGTATGCCTGCGCGGGGCCGACGCCCCGTGCACGCACCCCGCGGGATGGTGCGAAGCGAGCAAGGAGGACGAATCGGTGTACGGTTACGGGCGGTCGTCCAAGCGTTTGCGCTGGCGGAGGACATGGCGGCCCCTGGCGGTGGTCGTCGTCATCGCCGGCGCTGCCTCCCTGGTGGTCCTGCATCGTGGGTCGCATCAGGCACTGGCCTCGCAATCCAGGGCGAGCGCTGGGGCTTCGCATGCGGTGCCCGCTGCCGCGACCACGACGTCCGCCGCTGGACCGGCAGCCGGCTCTCTTGCCGCCCGCGATGGCATCGCCCCTCCTGCCATTTCCGCGGCGTCCTACGAACTGATGGATGTGCACACAGGTCAGGTGCTGGCGTCTGCCAACCCCGACGCGCAGATCCCGCCCGCGAGCCTGGCCAAGCTGATGACCTTTGATCTGACGCTGCGGGCGCTGGCGGAGGGCCGCATCCATCTCACGGACACGGTGCCGTTGGGGCCGGGTGTCCGCACGCTCTCGACGACCCCAGGCCTGTCCAACATGTCGCTCGACCTGCCGCCCGGCGCGACCGTGTCGCTCCAAAACCTTCTGCTCGGCACCATGGTCGCCTCGGGCAACGACGCCGCGCTGGCGGTTGCGGAGTACGTCGGCGGCAGCGAGGCCGCGTTCGTCTCCATGATGAACGCCGAGGCGGCCAAGCTCGGCATGACGCGCACCCACTTCGTCAATCCCAATGGGATCCAGGCTCCGGGCCAGGTGACCACGGCCGCGGACATGGCCACGCTGGCGCGCCATGTCTGGCTCACCTACCCGACGATGTATTCCAGGTTCACGGATGCCGAGTACTTCACCTGGGATGGCATCACGTTCCGCAACTACAACGACCTCATCGGGGTCGACCCCACCGTCACGGGCATGAAGAGCGGCTACTGGGGCGGCGTCGGCTGGCACCTGGTGACCAGCGCGCAACAGGGCAACACCGAACTGGTCGGTGTGGTCATGGGCACGGCCAGCGAGATCGCCAGCGCCCAGCTCTCGCAGACGCTCCTGAACTGGGGATTCGCGCACTTCCTCGACACGCAGGTGTCCTGGACCAAGACGCTTCCTCAGAACGGGCTCCGTGTATGGGGCGGAAAGGGCCCGCGCCTGGCCCTGAGGACCAGCGCACAGCCCTGGGTCGTGGTGCCGAGCACGGGGACGACCGCGCCGCCGCCCACGCTCGTGGTGCGCCCCAAGTTGCCGCCCTATCTGCGGGCCCCCGTGCGCGCCGGCGAGGTTGTCGGCAGCGAGCAGGCGGTGGATGCCGGGCGCGTCGTGGCCACCGCCGCCGTGACCGCTGCGGAAGGCGATCAGCAGGGGAGCCTGCCCGCCGTGCTCTGGGCCTCCTTCCGGCTCTGGCTGCAGCACCTGTGAACGGTGCGCGCCCCAGGCGCCCCCGCGGCGGCGTCCCGTGGCCCCCTTGCCCCTCAGGCCACGGGACGCCGCTGGCGTCAGGCGTTGAGACCCGTGATCTTGACGCCGCGCACGATCTGTTCGCGGAAGAGGATGAACATTGCGAACACGGGGATGGACTGCAAGACGGCCAGCGCCATCACGCCATTCCAGCCCAGGACACCGGTGGACATCTGGGGCTGTCCCGAGGGGGAGGACTGCAGGGCACTCTGCGCACTGTTGAGCGCCACGCTCAGCGGCCACATGTGCACGTTCTGCAACACGATCAGCGGCCAGGTGAAGGAATCCCAGACGCTTGAGAACGTCTGATAGCCGATGAAGGCGATCACAGGCATCGACAGTGGCAGCACGATGCTCCACAGGATGCGAAGTTCCCCAGCGCCGTCGACGCGAGCCGCCTCCATCGTTTCCCGCGGGATCGAATCAAACCACCCCTTGAAGATCAGCACCGCCCAAGCCCAGGCCATGGAGGGCAGGATGACCGCCCACAGCGTGTTGAGAAAATCCATGTGTGGCAGTTGCGTGTTGCTGGGGAACGGGAAGTTCTTAAGGATCAGGTAGCTGGGGATCAGGGTTACCTCCGAGGGAATCATCATTGTGCCGATGATGAAGAGGAACAGCACCCGCGCCCAGCGCCGGCCGTGCAGTCGCGAGATGGCGTAGGCGGACAGGATGCTGATCGGGATCTGTGTGCACATGACGCCGACCGCCAAGAGCACGCTGTTGCGCAGGTAGACCGTCATCGGCAGTGGCAGCAGGTCGCTGGCGCCCTTGAGCAGGATCCGATACACCTGCGGGAGCGCCGGGTGCGGCCAGAACGAGATGGGATGGGTGAAGTTCTGCACATCGCCCTCAATGGACGCGACGAGCATCCAGTACACAGGGAACAGGTGCAGGATCACCCCCAGCCAGAGAACACCAAAGATGGCGTACAGGGCGGCGCGTGTCTTGCCTCCACGCTTGCGGCCCACGGCAGGTAGCAGTGCCATCGCCGCTCAGCCCTCCTCGCGAATGATGCGTCGCTGAATGTATACGAGCGCAATCAGGATCACGAACAGCGCGATCGCCAAGGCGTCGGCGTACCCGAAGTTCAGGTGGTGGAAGGCCTGATTGAAGATGTACAGCACGGCCGTGAGGGTCGCATACACGGGGCCACCGCTGGTCATGATGTACGGTTGCGTGAAGACCTGCACATTGGTGATCACGGAGATCAGCAGCATGATCGTGATGATCGGGCGCAGGGTGGGCAGGGTGATCGAGAACACCTTCCGCAGAAAGGACGCGCCATCCAGCTCCGCGGCCTCGTACAGATCCTGCGGCACCGCCTGCAGTGTCGAGATGTACACCAGGCCCGGCCCGTACATGATCAGGCCCGGGAGCACGATGAGGAACATCGCCCAGTGCGTGCTGTCCAGCCAGAGGAAGTGGGGGAGGTGCAGCCTGTTCCAGAGGCTGGCCAAGAGGCCGTAGTTGGGATCGTAAAAGTACTTCCAGATCACGGTGGAGGCGATGCCGGGCACGGGGATGAACCAGAGGATCATCATCCAGCGCCGGGCGCGTTCGCTGACCTCCATCAGCAGGATCGCGACGATGATCGGGATCCAGAACGTGAGGACCAGCGTCAGGCAGGCGAAGTACGCGGAGTTGCGCAGGGCGATCAGGGCCGTGCCGTCATGGAGCAGCAAACGGAAGTTCTGGAAGCCGACCCAGCGCGGAGCACCGATGATCGTGTAGTGCTGGAAAGCGACGACGAAGGCCATGAGCATCGGGTACCAGCCGAACAGCGCGAAGGCCAGGACGGCGGGAATGGACATGACCCAGGCTGCCCGGCGCATCCAGCGCTGCTGCCGTCGCCGCGCCGCCGCGGCCCGTGTTGCCGCCGAGCGATCCGGTGTCTGCAACGGTGTGCCTGGGGCGAGTTCTGCCGCTATGGGTGTCACCTCCCGTTCCGAGTGGATGCACGCTCGCGCATCCGCCGGGCGAGCCGGGGGCGGCGGTCGGAGGGCATCCGGCCGCCGTCCCGGCGTTCCAGCACGGTTCAGAAGGTCTCGAACTGCTTGTAGTACTTGGTGTACGTCCCGGCGTAGTACTTCGGGTAGTTTGTCTGGAAGTACTTGCCGAGCGCCTGGTAGTACGTGTGCCAGACGGCCTTGCTCAGCCCGGACACCGGGGTGTTGTTCACCGCGGTGTCCATGTGCTGCTTGAGTTGCTGGGCGATCGTTGTGGGGGCCGTGTTGGGGTTCACCATGGCCTGCTGGATGTACGCATCCCACCCGCTGGCCGTGCCGGGCGGGGTCGGGGGGATCTTGTAGTTCGAGGGGTTCGGAGGCAGGGGCACGCCCAGCACGTCAGGACCGGTGATCGTCTGGAGCCAGGAGCTCGGGAACAGGGCGGAGACGGCCAGGGGCAGGGCGGTGCCGGGATATGCCGGCGGCAACTGCGGGAGCGAGCCGGACAGGCCGTTCACCGCATACTCAAGTTCGGTGCCGCGGGGACCGATCATCGCCTCCAGGAATTGCCAGGCCAGGGTCAACTTGTCACCGGTGGCGGTGCCGTTGACCGAGTAGAAGTTGGCGCCGATGTCGTAGTTGCGCGTCCCGTCCGGCCCTTGGGGCATGGGCACGATACCCAACTGGTCCAGGCTCTGGAGGCCGCCAGGCTGGCCGATGCTGTTGAGCAGGCCGTTCAGGGACTTGGTCTGGCGGATGCACATCGCGACGCGGCCGGCGACCAGATCGTTGTTGGAGGCGACCCCATACTGCTCGCTGCTTCCGTACAGGGCGGCGTGCTGCTTGACGAACGACTGATAATAGCCCAGGGCTCGCGCCACCTCTGCCTGCGGGGCGATGTCGAACTTCGTGCCGGTGGAGTCCGGGACCAGAAAGAAGTATCCGGCCACCGGGAGCCCGAGGCACTGACAGATCTCGCCAAAGTACCAGTTCGTATACTGCCAGAGCAGGTTGGTCCCCCAGATCTTCTTCGCGGGGTTGGTCAGCTGCGCGGCGGCCTTGGTGAAGTCCGCCGTCGTCCAACTCGGGGTGGGGTAGGCCACCTTCGCGG
>JAKAUG010000204.1 GCA_021827805.1 Bacillota bacterium
CTGGCGGTGGCCGCGAGGTGCTCGCGGAATGCGCTGGTGCGGCCAAGACGGCGGTCGGCCAGAGGCAGGGCCGCGGTGACGGTGTCGGAGCGCTCGGGCGGCGTGGTCCCATCGGTGGACGCCATGGGCTGGCGTTGCGCGGCGTCCACCGCGCTGAACTTGGCCGGTGGCCGTTCCAGGGTGCCACAGACGAAGTCCACGTGGTCGGGCCGGGAGAGGTTGGAGGCGAACTCCGCCTCGGGCGCTACGGTCAGGCGAGTGCCGCGCTGCGGGCGCTCACCGCCGGCACCTGACACACGCTCCCGCCGACCCGACCGTGTCCCGTCGCATCCCCACTCCCTGCCCCCGCGTGTCCGGTACGCCTGCCCAGGATCACTCCGCATTCCAGTCACAGCGCACGATCAGCCCCCGCCGATTGGCCCGCCGGCACCCCCTTGCCCACGCGGAAGGCGTCTCACGCCCCCGCCAGCGCCACCCTTGCGAAATGCGGGATTCCACGGGGGAATGCGGTGGTGGGGCTGGTTGCTGGCGGCGTGCATGGCACAGGGGCTTGCCCCGCGAGAGACGCACCGCGACTCCCTGCCGGTGATCCGCGGACTTCGGGTGCCCGAAGCGGATCTCCACCCCCGGCAGGGGCGGCACCAACGGCGGTCGGGGTTTGTCAGGAAAGTCCGGCGGCCCCTGACACCCTGGGCCACCCGGCTGGCGGAAGGAGAAGCCCTGGCCCGCGAGAAGTCCGTCACCGGCCCCGAATTGGGTGGGCCGGGAGACCTGTGCCATGGCCGTGTCCGGGAGGGAGTGGCTCCTGTGCAGCCGGGTGAACAGCGGATCCGGGAGCAACATTGCGAGCGACGACTCCGTCGCCTCGGCGATCTCGAGGTGGTGGAACGGGTCGCCCTGGGTCCCTGCCGCTGGCAGGCCCGTCCTCGCCCCGAGCGGCTCAGCGATGGGGCGGCAGCCGCGGATCCCCAGGTCGACGACTCCCAGTGGGCCGTGGTGGAGACCGGGGGCAGCTTTGGCACAGCCGAGCAGCCCTGGTCCACCTGGCTCCGCTTTTCCCTGCCGGCCCGTCCTGTGGAGAGTGATGAACTCGGAGCCCTGTATCTGCGCACCGACGGCGAGGGCTTGGTCCACCTGCGGGGGCTGGCCTGGCAGGGGGTGGACGGCAACCACCAGGTGATCCCCCTGCCGGACGTGGACGGCGGGGACCCGGTCCCCGTGGCCGTGGAATGGGTCGGGGGACCGCGGCGGCTGGAGGCCTGCGAGTGGCGGCGCCTGAACCGCGCGGCGCTCACGGCGCGGGTCGGGCTGGACCTCCTCTGGAACACCGTGCGCGCCCTGCCGCAGGACCATGCCGCCAAGATCCCGCTCCTGCAACTGCTTGATCGCACCCTGACCTCCCTGCCCTGGGAGGCGGAGCGGGACGAGCTGCGCGCCGCCGCCGTTGAGGCCTGGCGCAAGGCCTGGCAGCGCGTCCGAGACCTGCCCGGGGCCCCCGAGGGACGGGTGCACCTGGTGGGCCAGTCGCACATCGACGTTGCCTGGCTCTGGCCCCTGGCGGAGACCGAGCGCAAGACCGGGCGCACCTTCGCCACGGCGCTCAACCTGATGCGCCTGTACCCGCACTATCTGTTCACAGCCACCCAGCCCGTCCTCTACGCGTGGCTCGAGCAGCGGCACCCGGACCTGTTCCGGCGGATGGCCGTGGCCGTGGCCGCGGGCCGCTGGGAGCCACTGGGGCCCATGTGGGTGGAGCCGGACGGCAACGTCCCCTCCGGCGAGTCCTTCGCCCGCCAGTTGCTGTGGGGTCAGCGCTACTTCCGGCAGACCTTCGGGCAGAGCAGCCAGGCCGCGTGGCTGCCGGACACGTTCGGCTTTGCCGGAACCCTGCCCCAGATCCTGCTCCAGGGCGGCGTAACGCAGTTTGCGACCACCAAGCTCTCCTGGAACCAGAGCAACCGCATCCCGGCGGACCGCTTCTGGTGGGAGGGATTGGACGGCACCCGCGTCCTGGCGCAGATGTACACGCACTTCAACGGCGATCTGCAGGCCGGGGCCCTGCGTGGGCTGTGGCAGGGCACCCAGCCCAAGGAGACCACCCCCGAGACCCTGTATGCGTATGGCTATGGGGATGGGGGCGGCGGGCCCACGCTGGACATGCTGGAACGGGCCGCCCTCCTGCTGGAGCAACCCCTGCCCGGCGTGCCGCGTCTCAGCACCGGCCCGACGGCGGAGTTCTTCGCCCGAGCCCACCGGGAGGCCCAGGAGGCCGGCGAGGAGCTGCCGGTGTGGAATGGCGAGCTCTACCTCGAGCTGCACCGCGGCACCTACACCTCCCAGGGCCGCACCAAACGCAACAATCGCCTGTCCGAGCAGCTGTACCGCGAGGCCGAGATCTGGGCGGCCCTGGCACGGCTTGGGGGCCACGGTCCGGCCCAGGCGGATCTGGCCGAGGGCTGGCAGCTGCTGCTGCGCAACCAGTTCCACGACATTCTGCCGGGTTCCGGCATCCGCCAGGTCTACGAGGACGCGGACCGCCACTATGCGCAGGTCATCGAGAGCGGCCAGGCCGTCAGGTCGCGGGCCCTGGCCGCCCTGGCCGCACGCGTCGGGCCCGCGGCACAACCCGCCGGGATCCTGGCGCGCTTTGCGGTCTTCAACTCCCTGCCCTGGACGCGTGACGGCGTGGTGGAACTCGCGCTGCCCACAGGCACGGAAGGCCCGCTGCACGTGCGGGATGAAGCGGGCGAGGTTTGCCCCAGCCAGCCGCTGGGCCCCGGTCACCTGCTCGTCGCGGTGCGAGGCATCCCCGCCGTCGGCTACCGCACCCTTGAGGTGCGTGTCGGGGCGGTCGCCGCTCGGGCCTCAGGCCTGGAGGCGGGTTCGCGCCACCTGCAGAACGATCGGTTGCGCGCGGAGATCGACGAGCAGGGCCGGATCCTGCGCCTGTACGATCGCGTCGCAGACCGCGAGGTGCTGCTGCCGGGCCAGGCCGGCAACGAGCTGTTGGCCTTTGACGACACCCCGCTGAACTGGGATGCCTGGGACATCGATTTCTTCTATACCGAGCGCGTGGAGCGCCTGGGTGCGGGCGCAACCGTGCGTCTCGCGGAGAGCGGTCCGGTCCGGGCGCGGCTGGAGGTGGAGATCCCTTACCGCAACTCCACCATCCGTCAGATGTACACCCTGAGCTGCCTGGACGGCTCCCTGGACATCCCCACGGAGATCGACTGGCACGAGCACCATCGGCTGCTGAAGGCCTCGTTCCCCCTGCGGGTCTGCACGACAGAAGCCACCTACGAGATCCCGTACGGCCACATCCGGCGGCCCACGCACCGCAACACCTCCTGGGAGTGGGCGCACTTCGAGGTGGCCGGCCAACGCTGGGCCGATCTCTCCGAGGGGGATTGGGGCACGGCCCTGCTCAACGACGGCAGGTACGGGTATGACGCCCACGGCAGCACCCTGCGCCTCAGTCTGTTGAAATCGGCCACCCACCCGGATCCCGAGGCGGATCAGGGACAGCACCGCTTCACCTACGCGCTGCTGCCCCACGCCGAAGACTGGCGCCGCGGCGGCGTCGCCGAGCGGGCAGCGGCGCTGAATGCGCCGCTGCAGGTGGTGCCTGTGGAGATCGGAGGCACCGGCAGCCTCCCCGCCTCGCACTCCTGGCTCGGGGTCGACCGGCCGGGGGTGTCGCTCGAGGCCCTCAAGGGCGCCGAGGACGATCCGGAGGCCCTGATCCTCCGCCTGGTCGAGTGGAACGGCTCCCGCCGGCCGGTCACCGTCCGACTCCCGAGCGGCGTGCGCTCAGCCGAACGGGTGAACCTGCTGGAGGATCCCGTGGATGTGCCAGGGCCCGCCGTCCGCGGCGCGGAGCTCACGGTCCCCCTTCGGCCCCACGAGATCGTCAGCCTGCGCGTGCGCCTGGTCTGACGCCTGGCGGGGAGGGCGCGCCGCGCCCGAGCGGCCCCTCCACCGTGTCCGGGATCAGAGGCTGGGTGCGGGGCGCGTTCCGATCCATCGCTCAAGCCAGGAGAGCCCTTCCCGCCACATTTGGGCCGTCCACTCGTGCCCGACGCCCCTGTACAGCACACCGCGGAAGCGCTCGGGACACCCCTGGAGTTCCCAGACGCGGGCGCACCACTCCTGGATCGTCCGCACGCCGGAGGCCGGGGCCCCGGCGTCCTCGTCCCCCGACAGCGTGAGCAGCGCGGTCGGCGCCGCCAGGGCCACGATCGCCTCGGTGTCCAGGTGGCGCAGCAGGCCCGGGACGAAGTAGTAGATCCCGTGCGCGTTGATGTGGCCGGAGGCCAGCAGGTCCTGGTACCGCGTGAGGCAGGCCACGCAGACGGCCGCGGCCAACTGGCTGTCCATGGCCGCCAGCCACCAGGTGCGCGTGCAGCCCATGCTCATCCCCATGGCCGCGACCCGGGAGGCATCCACCTCGGGACGCGCGCGCAGCACGTCGAGGCCCAGCAGATCGTCGTGCAGCATCAGGCCCCACAGGGTCCGTCCCAGCCAGAGCTGGCGTTTGAACTCCGCCTGCTCCTCGACGCCTCCGGTCTCCCGGGGTCCACCGGGCCCGCGGCCCTGGCGCTCGCCAAAGCACCAGGTATCGATGGCCAGGACGACCGCCCCGGCGCCCGTCAGCAACTCCGCCGCACTCGGCCCGAGCGCGGTCGGGGCCCAGAGTTCGTCCTTGCCCACGGCATACCGGCCGCCGTGCGCGTGGCAGAAGTAGACGGCGGGTGCTGGCGCGCGGAGGGACTCCGGCCGCACAAGCACGGCGGGGACCGTCTCCCCCACGCCGTCGATCCACGACAGCCGCTCGAGCAGCATGCTCCCCCGCCGCTCCGTCCCCAGGTGGCGCACCACGGACGGTTGCCGCGGCGGCGTCGCGCCCAGGCAGCGGCCGAGCGTGGCCCGGACACCATCCCGCGCCCGGGCCCACGATGCCAGGTCCGGTGGTGGGCCGGCGGACGGGCCAACCTCCCAGCTCATGCGCACCCGCTCCCTGGGGTCCGGCTCGGCCGGGTCGTTGCCCCCGCGCGCGTCCGCCCCCCTCATGCGGGATCGGGATAGGCCGCGCGTACGCGCCGCAGCGACTCCTCGGGGGCCAGGCTCGGACCGTATTCCAGCCCCACGTAGTCGGCGTAGCCGGTCTCGTCGATGCACTCCAGCACCGGCGCGAAATCCACCTCGCCGCCCAGCGGCTCGTGACGCCCGGGCACCCCTGCGATGTGGTAGTAGCCAATCAGGTCGTGGTGCGCTCGGATCACGGCCCTGAGGTCGTCGCCCATCACGGCCATGTGATACAGGTCATAGAGGACGCGCACCGCGGGCGAGCCCACCGCCTCGACGACGGCGAAGGCCTCCGCCGAGGTGTCGCACCAACAGGTGCGATGATCGACGCGGCTGTTGAGAGGCTCCAGGACCACCGTCACGCCGGCCCGCTCCAGCAGGGGCGCCACCCCGCGCAGGGAGGCCACCACCGTGGCGCGGTGCTCGGCCGTACTCCACCCGGCCACGCGGTCCCCCGGCACCATCACCAGGCGGGGGCATTGCAGCGCCTGTGCGGCGGCGATGGCCTTCTCGACATCGCTGACCAGGTATTCCGCATCGCCGGGGGCCGTGAGCGCCGGACGCCCGTGGCCAGGGACGCCGCCGGTGGTCCCGCCCAGGCAGCGCACCGACAACCCCGTCTCCTGCTCCAGGCTCTGTGCCTGGGCGAGATCCTTGCCCCGCCACACGAACTCGCACCCGGTGAAACCCAGGGCCCTACTGGCGCGCCAGCGCTCAGGGAAGGGACGATCGCTCAGGTGGGCCTCCAGATGCACCGACAGGCGAGGCATGCGGCACCCCCTCAACAGTCGCCGCGCAAGCGGCGCCCAGCCCACCGTTCCCCACGCGGCCACGGGGTCCTGCCGGCATCCGGGCCAACGGCGGATGCCGGCCCACGACGGCCGCGAGGAACAGGTGCGCCGGAGCCCCAGCGGTCACCGGTAGTGGCGTTCCAGTTCTGAGACCCAGTGCCGACCAAGTTCTCCGGCGTTGGCCTGCAGCCACGCGGATAGCCGCCTGGACCCCGTCGGCGCCTCCCCGCTGACGAGCAGGCCGGCCATCAGGCCGGCGATCTCGTCTCGCGTCACCACCACATCGCCGACGACCAGGCTCAGAGCGGCACCCAGTGCCCAGGCGGCGGCGGGCGGCGTGTGGGCGATGCGCGGCCTCCGTCCCAGCGCCGCGGCGATGGCCCACACGAGATCCTCGTACGCGTAAGTCTCGGGTCCGACGGCATCCACGGCCACCCGCTCGTCGCGGCGACCCAGATCCACGGCCAGATCCGCCAGATCCTCGACATGCACGGGCTGGATGGGATAGCGGCCATCGCCAAAGACGATGAAGACGGGCAGGCGGCGCAGGATCCAGGCGATGTTGTGCAGCAGGATGTCCTGGGGCCCGAAGATCAGCGCGGGCCGGACGATCGCCCAGCTCAGTCCGCTGGCCTGGAGGGCCCGCTCGACCAGTGCCTTGCCGCGGAAGTATGGCAGGGGCGAATCCACCCGTGCCCCGGTGATGGAGACGTGCACAACACGACGGACCCCCGCGCGAGCCGCCGCCTGAAACAGTGATCTGCTTCGCTCGACGGCCACGGCATGGCTGAGCCGGTTGCGTGCGAACCGGATCCAATACGTGTTGTACAGGGTGTCGGCGCCCTCCAGGCTGCGCGCCAGGGCCCGAGGCTCGTCCCAGCGCAGCGGGAGGACGGGCACGCCGTCGCCGAAGGGGCTTGGCCGGGCGGGGTGGCCCGTGAGGGTGCGGACATTCCTCCCGGAGGCCAGAAGCCGGCTCGCCACGTACCTACCCGTGTATCCGAAGGCACCGGTGACCGCATCCCAGGGCATACGGAGAGGTTACGCCCACCTGGAGGTGGCGGCAACCCCGGAGTCGGGTGGTCCGGTGGCTCGTGCCGGCCGCGGCCCACGGCACGGAGGGGGTGGGCCGGTCCGCGGCAGGTGTCCCGGCACCGGAGCCGGAAACCAGGGGCCAGACGGGCCGCCCCGCCGCGCAGGCGGAGCCCGCCCTGGGGAGGGGTCGCATCGGTGGGCAGGATCAAGCAGTCCCTGACCTTTTGGCCGATCAGCAAACTGGCCTCGGAGCCGGGATTCGCCGTCCGGGTCGCGGAGATGGGCTTTGTGGCCATCGAGATGGCCCCGGAGGAGATCTGGCCCGCCATCAGGGAGGCGGGCCTGGCCATTCCGATTATCGTCGGTCACGGCACCCTGACCGACGGGCTGAACAAGCGCGGCAACCATGACCGCATCGAGCGAGAACTGCGCGCGAACATCCAAAAGGCCGCCCAGAACGGGATCCCGTCCCTGATCGTGTTCAGCGGCAACCGCAACGGTCTGCCGGATGACGAGGGCCTGGAGATCTGCGCGGAGGGGATCCGCCGCGTCATCCGCCAGGCCGAGGACGAGGGCGTCACCCTGTGCATGGAGCTCTTGAACAGCAGGGTCGACCACCCGGACTACCAGTGCGACCACACCGACTGGGGCGTACGGCTCTGCGAGGCCGTCGGCAGCCCGCGTTTCAAGCTGCTCTATGACATCTACCACATGCAGATCATGGAGGGCGATCTGATCCGCACCATTCGGAAGAACATCCAGCACATCGGCCATTTCCACACCGCTGGCAATCCCGGTCGCCACAACCTGGACGACACGCAGGAGATCCACTACCCGGCCGTCATGCGCGCCATCGCCGCCACCTCGTACGACGGCTTCGTCGGGCATGAGTTCGGCCCGGTGGGAGACCCGCTCAGCGCGCTGCGGCAGGCCCACGAGGCCTGCGACGTCTGAGGCCTCCACCGACCCCGCGGTCCGGGCGGGTGCCCCCGACGCGAAGGTGGAGGCGGCGTCGCTCCCCCGAGTGAGGACAGGGCGCCACCTCCGCGCGCGGTCGGTGGGGACAGATGGCAGAGTGCCCACCACGGGCCCACGCCGAGCTCAGGTGCTGGTCGTGGAACTGTTAGCCGTACCGCTGAAGGTCTGCGCAGCGCCGGGTGCGCCGCCGGGCCGCACGGGCGTTGTGCCCTGCAGCGCGTCCAGAGCCAGGGTGTATGCCATGCTGGCGTTGAAGCCGCGCCGCTGGCCGTTGCCGGCACGGCTGAAGCGGCCCGTCCGGCTGAACCGCCCCGCACGGCTGAACCGCCCCGCACCCCCGCCGTTGAAGCCACCCCCACCCGGGAACCCACCACCGCCGAATCCCCCCGCGGTCACCGATCCGAGCCCGGCGTTCCTGATGGCAGTCTGCTGGGTCGGGGTGAAGACCGCCTGAATGGCCGCGGCCTGCGCCGCCAGTTGAGTGGCGGACTGGTTCGGGTCCTTGGCCAGCGCGCTGAGGATGGGCTCCAACGTCTGATCCTGCGCCTGCGTGAACGGAACGATGGACTCCAGGCGCACCACCTCGAAGGCAGCGGTCTCCGCGGGATTCAACGTCGGCCGCTTGCGGGCAGGGGTCTTGGCATGGCCGCAGCCTGCCAGCCCCAGCAGCACCGCGGTCAGGCCCGCCACCAGCACGACCCCCGGACGCCGTCGCCTGTACTCCAACCCCGTCCCTCCTCCATCAGTCATGGCGCAGCGCCACGATCGGGTCGAGCCGACTCCCCTGGG
>JAKAUG010000052.1 GCA_021827805.1 Bacillota bacterium
TGCCTGCCTCCGCCACGCTGAGCGGGTCCGCCACGGGGAACCTGTCGGCCAGCAGCGGCACCAGCGCCGCGGTCACGGTTCCGGCGTCGGCTTCCATGAGCCTCGGCGGTTCCGGTTCCCTCGGCGCGGGCCTTGGGAGCAGCGTTTCGGCCAGCGGTGGCATGATGGCCGGCATGTGCGGCGGTGCCTCCGCCGGTCTGGCCGGAGCCCTCAGTTCGTAGTCGGTTCCGCGTCTCGCGGCAGCGGGGAGCTCGGGCACAACCCGGGCTCCCTGCCGTTCTTCACCCGACTCTCACCGGCTCTTGGACATGGACGAGGATGACGGCGCGCTGCTCGCGGGCGCCGGCGTGACCGTGACCTCGATTGTGCCCTGCGCGGTGGACATCCCGTTTTGCGGCTCGAGCCCGGGAGGGGCCGCAAACACATCCACGAACTGGGAGCCCGTAGGACCCCTGTAGGTCTCCTCGGCGTGCCCCCGCGTGTCCGTGGTGGTCACCAGGCCCTGTGGACCTCCGGGCCAGGAGAAGAATACCGGGGCCTTGGCGACAGCAGCGCCGGCCGAATTGGTGACCGTGGCCTCCAGGCGCGCGCTCTGCCCAACCGTCACCTGCTGCGGGTCGGCTGTGACCTCCACCTTGGCCGGCACGTCTGCCGCGGAATCGCCGCTGGGCAGGACCATCAGAGCCTGGTTCACCTGCACCCCCGCGGCCGACGCGGTGAGCTGTCCTGGCCCCGTCTCGGTGGCCGTCAGCTTGACGGCAGCCCCGCCCTGGGCATCCGTGGTCGCTGTGACGGGGGACAGCGCGTACGGCATGGGGCAGTAGCCCCCGCTGTTCCCCGGGCACACGTGTTGCGCCTGGAACATCACCGGCACGCCCGGGACCGGATGGCCGTAGCCGTCGGTCACCAGGGCCTGGAGGGGCACGCTGGCGTGCAGCACCACATCCTGTGGTCCCAGTGGCAGCGTGATGGAGCGCACCACCGACCGGAAATCGGGCAGAGTTCTCAGCGCGGCCATGGTCTCGGCGGGCAGGGCTTCCGACCAGCTGATGTCGGTGATCCCAGCGCCCGACACCAGCAGCCGCGGGGCTCCGCCCTCGGCGGAGGGGTTCAAGAGCCAGAGATCGCCGTTGACGGCCGCGGCGAGCTGGCGGCCGTCGGGGCTCCAGGCCAGGCTGGTCGGCGGTGCGGCAAGCGAGGAGGTGAGGATGCTCCAGCCCGTCTTGGCGTGGAGGTCGTCCAGTGCGATCTCACCGCCCGAGTTGGGCTGCGAACCGATCGGTAGGGCCATCGCCATCAGATTGCCGTCCGGGGAGACGGCGATCGCGCCATCCCCCTTCGGAAACCGGAAGAACGTTCCCTGGGTCGCCCCTGTGCTTGGGAGCGGGAAGGGCTCTGTGGCGCCCGTCCTCGGGTCAAGCCAGGACCAGACCTGGTCCGTGAGCCAGGTCGCTGAGGTCACCACCCAGCGTCCCGAGGGGGCCACCCCCTCCAGCCAGAGCATGTCTCCCTGCGGGGGGGACACGGCGCTTGCGCGACCCTGACCATCCAACGGCTGAATCGTGACCGTGGCCTGCTGATCGGGCTGCACGGCCTCCACCAACTGCCCGGAGGAGACAGCCAGCAGTTCATGCACGGGATAGGAGAACGTCCACCGCGAGGAGAGCCCCCGCAGCGTGCCCGCGAAGGGGTCTCCCGCGAGCAGCCACACGTACGGCCAGGCCGCGGCGGGCGAGCCGGTGTCTGAACAGCACCACCAGGCGCTGAAGTAGAGCACGGGGGTCGAGGCGCCGGGTGGGGTCACCCACACCGGCCCGCCCGTGATGGAGCGCGTGCCGTTCTGAAAGCTGGTCGCGCCGGGCCGCGGAGTCAGGGAACCCGTCGGCGCCGCTTCGAGCAGCAACTGGTCTGCCGTGCGGGGCTCCACCACGCCAACGCCCTGTCGGCCGAGGAAGGCGATGAGGCCTTGGGTCAGCGGAGGAGAGACGGCCGGAGGGGAGGAGACGGTTGTGGCTGACGCGGTGGATGATGCGCCGTGGTGGACGCTTGCCGGAGGCCGTCTGGTCGCGGGGCCGCACGCCGCCTCCAGCGTCAGGCAGAGGGTCAGGGCCACCATGGGGCTCCAGGCACGGGCCAGCCGCATCATCGGCTGCTCCTTCCATCTGGGGCCGGCCCCGCGGGTGGACCGACCACCGGCATGGGGCTGAAAGCCGCCGTCGCAGATTCGTCGGCGCCTGGCCAGGATTCGCCCTGGGGGCTCACCGGCCGTAGGGAAGGTTCCGCGCGCGGGTGCCAGGCCCTTTCGAGGTCAGGTGCCAGGCGGGCCCGTACGGCAGGTTGGCGTGTCCCGCTCGGCGGGTCGGGCGACCGGCCGCCCCGCGTCGCAGCGAAGGCTCTGGCCCGGCGTTTCTCGCGGCCCCGGACCCCTGGGGGAGGTGATCAGCCCAGGCGTGGCCCGAACATCGGTGGACCGGGGCCTCAGGAGCCGACCGCGGCGGCCGCCTCGGCGAGATGCTTGCGGTAGGGACCGTGGCCCACCAGCCAGGAGGTCCAGCGTCCGCCCCAGGTCGACCAGTTCGCCAGGCCGTGCTGCGGGTCCGACCCCAGGATGTGCTGGGCCGCCAAGGCGTTGTGCAGCGGGTCATAGAGCCAGTCGGCCCACCGGCACGGGTCCTCTGTCCCCGTCCTGGCCCGTAGAAAGTCGGCGTGGCAGTTGTGGATCTGCCAGAGCCCCCAGCTCGTCGCGTCGAGGACCAGCCGTCCACGGGCCATTCCGGTGCAACTCGCCCCGCGCAGGCCGGGATCGCCGGCGGTCCGGGGATCCCAGTCGGACTCGGCCCCGGCGATGGCGACCATGACGGTGATCAGGGAGTGCGTACCGTCGGGCGTCTCGATGGGTGTGGGTGGGAAGACGGCTCGGGCGGCCAGAACCGCGTCCGCGATCGCCACGGGACATCCCTCCGCCACAGGATATGCCCCGTGCCGCCACGGTGGGACCCGAAGGGGCCCCAGGACGTGTCGGGCAGGCATCGCGGAGCCCCGCGGCCATGAGAGGGCCGGCAGGCGCGTAGGATTGCTCCCGGCACCGTGACCGGCGACGCCCAACCGTCACCGCATGGTGCTCGGGCCTGAACCACCGCCCGGTCTCGGATCCTGTCTGCCTGGGGGGACGGCGCTTGGGCACCTCTGTACCGCTGCTCCTCGTGGCGGCGGCTGGGGTCGGGATCGCACACTCAGTGCTGCCAGATCACTGGCTGCCGCTGGCCGTGGTCGCCCGCGGCAACCGCTGGACACTGGCCCGCACCGCGAAGATCAGCCTGCTGGCCTCGTTCGGCCACGTGGGGGTCTCCGTGGTGCTCGGCCTGGGGCTGGCGCTGGCGGGCCTGCCGTTCCGCGGGGACTTCGTGGCCCAGCAGGGGCATATCATCGGCGGCCTCCTGGTGCTGACAGGTCTGGGCTTTCTGCTCTGGGGGCTGCGGGAGCAGGGGCATGGCCGCCATCATGAACACGGCGGGACCCCGCCGCCGGGCGGGCCCTCCTCGCGGCGGGCCCGGATTTCCCGGTCAGGGGAAGCCCCCCGGCGAAGGTGTGCCACGTGGCTCGGCGAGGTGGCGGTGCCCTTCGGCGTGGCAGCCTCGCCGGACCTCACGGTCCTCCCCGTGTTCCTGGCGGCCTCGGCCGTGGGCATGGGCGCCGCCGTCGGGAGCCTCCTGGCCTTCGCGCTGGCCACGGTCCTTACGTTTGTGGTCCTCACCGTGGGGGCCACCGCGGCGGGCCGCCAGGTGCACTGGCCCTGGGTCGAGGACAACGGCCACGTCATCTCGGCGCTGGTGCTGCTGATCATTGGCGCCCTGGTCTACGTGGGCCTCTGATGCCGGGCCAGGGCCCAACTACGCGAAGGCCAGCCGGTAGCGGCCAGGGCCCGGGAGCTCGAGCCCGGCCGAGCCCGGCCCGGACGCCCTGGCCTCGGCCCTTCGCCCGTCCGCGCTCTCCAGGTCTCGCAGCCGCACATCCGCCGGCCAGCGCAGGGTCACACTGCGCGGACCGAGGCCCGAGGCCTCCCAGGACCCGGTGGGCCTGGCCTCCAGCACCACCTCCCGCAGACACCCCTCCTCCCAATCCAGGGAGACGGTGAACCCGCCGCGGGCGCGCAGACCCTCGACCCGTCCCGCCTGCCAGGCCCTGGGACGTGCCGGCAACAGGTGCAGCGCTCCCGCGTGGCTCTGCAGCAGCATCTCCGCGATGCCGGCGGTGCCACCGAAGTTGCCGTCGATCTGGAAGGGCGGATGGGTGTCCCAGAGGTTGTCCAGGGTGGAGTGCCGCAGAAGGGCCAGCAGGTGGCCGTATGCCTCCTCGCCGTCGTGCAGGCGCGCGAAGAGATTGATCAGCCAGGCTCGGCTCCACCCCGTGTGCCCTCCTCCGTGGGCAAGGCGGCGGCGCAGGCTGGCGCGCGCCGCCGCTGCCAGCTCGGGCGTCCCGTCCGGGGTGATCTGGGACCCGGGGTGCAACCCATACAGGTGGGACATGTGCCGGTGCCCAGGCTCCGCCTCTCCGAAGTCCTCCCACCACTCCTCAAGCTGGCCGTACTGGCCGATCCGCCACGGGAGGAGATCCGCCCTGGCCCGGTCCCATGCCTCGGCCAGGTCGGGGTCCACCCCGAGCAGCCGCGCGGCCTCCAGACAGTGCGTGAACAGCTCGCGGCAGAGGGCCATGTCCAGCGTGGATCCGGCGCTGATCGCCGCCGACCTGCCGTCCGGGGCCAGGAAACGGTTCTCCGGAGAGGTCGAGGGGCAGCTGAGCAGGCGTCCGGGTCCGTCGTCCACAAGGAAGTCCAGCAAGAATAGGGCGGCCTCGCGCAGGACCGGGTAGGCCCGGTCGCGCAGGAACGCGAGGTCCCCGCCGTGGGCCCAGTGCTCCCAGAGGTGGCGGCTCAGCCAGACCCCACCCATGGGCCAGTTCGCCCACACAGGATCCCCGCTGCCCCTGCCGACGGGGTTGGTCATCCTCCAGAGGTCCGTGTTGTGGTGCGCGGTCCAGCCGCGGCAGCCGTAATACACGCGGGCCGTGCGCCGTCCGCTGGCCCGCAGCCCGTCGATCATGTCCAGGAGCGGCTCGTGGCACTCGGGCAACCCAGAGACCTCGGCCGGCCAGTAGTTCATCTCGGTGTTGATGTTGATCGTATAGTTGGAACTCCAGGGCGGCAGCAGCTCCTCGTTCCAGATACCCTGGAGGTTTGTGGGCTGGGTGCCCGGGCGCGAACCCGCCAGCAGGAGGTAGCGCCCGAACTGGAAGTACTGCACCTGGAGCCAGGGGTCCTCGGCCCCCGCGCGCACGGCCTCGAGCCGCGCGTCGGTGGGTCGGGCCGCCAGCTCCATCGCACGCGCCACCGCGTCGGACCGTCTCTCGCCCGGGCTTCCCTCGGGCGGCGGCGTACCCAGTTCGAACCAGACCCGGCGGAAGAGCTCCCGGTGCTCCCGCACGTGGTCGGCCCGCACGGCGTCAAAGCCCCTGGCCAGGGCCCGGGCCACCCGGGAGGCGCACGCCCCGGAAAGGGCGCGGCGGTCGGCGTGCGGGGGGCGATCCGCGCCCGCAAAGCTCGTGTCGGAGGCGAGCAGCAGCGTGACGGCGTCGGCGCCCTCCACATGCAGGTGCCGGCCGTCCGCGCGGAGGCGTCCGCCCTTGGCGACGATCTGCAGGCGGGCCTCGAAGAGCATGCCGCCCTCGGTGTCCTCCTCGCCATACAGCACCGGACGGCCCGCGGCGATGTAGTGCGGGTCGGTGTGCGCGGGCGCACGGCCTCGCAGGACCAGCGTGTCGGGGGCCAGGCACTCACTGCGCGACCAGAGCGCGCTTTGCAGGGAGGCGCCGAGGGAAACGCACCCGGGGCGATCCGCGCAAAGGTGCAGGGCCAGCACCCCATCCACGGCGGAGACCAGGGCCTCCCGCCGGTACTCCACCCCGTCCCAACGGTAGCGCACGGAGGCCACCGCGCCATCCAGGTCCAGCTCCCGCCGGTACCCTGCCGGCTCTCCCGGGGGGGTGCGGCCCGCGGCGTTTCCGTGCCCCACATCCAGCCAGAGATCGCCGAGCGGCAGATAGCTCTCGCTGTATGGGCCCTGGATCCCCTGGGCGGCCCGGTCGGCCGCGGGGTAGTCGTGCTCGCGCAGCACCAACCTGCGCACCTGGTCGAGATGGTCCAGGGCGTCATCGTTGGCGGCCTGTTTGGGCCCCGTCCCCGACCAGAGGGTGTCCTCGTTGAGCGGCACCCGTTCTCGGCGGATCCCACCGAAGACCATGGCCCCCAGCCTTCCGTTGCCCAGAGGCATGGCCTCGACCCAGCGCTGGGCAGGCTGCTCGTACCAAAGGGTCAGCCGTTCCCACCGGCCGTCTTCCCCCACCCGCTTTGCCCCCTCGGCGTCACCGCCAGGCGTGTGCGCGCCCCCCTGCTTTCCTCCCGCACGGGATCGATTCCTGGCGGTCCCGCCGCGCCACGCCCCTGGGGCGCCTCGCGAGCACGCTCCCCGCGGGCCGTATGCCTCGGGGACCCCGGGGGGCAGGCTGTGCGGCGGGGAGGCGGAAAGCATGGCTCAACACGAGCACCGCATCGATCTGCGGCCCGGGTCGCTGCACGCGCATCTGGAGGAGGTCCGACAGGCCGTAGCGTCCCTGGACGAGGACGACGCGATCCACCTGATCGCCCCGCGCATGGAGGCCGAGCAGTTGGATCCCTTCATCCGCATCTTCGAGGCCAGCGGGTTGGGCTACCAGCCAAAGGGCGGGCACGATGGCGCATACCACCTGTATGCCAGTCGCGGGCTGCCTCGGCCGGCACCGGGCACCGGCCCCGACGCCAACACATGAGGCTCGGTACCCAGGGCGTCGGCGCGGGCGAGCCGGGTGGTCGGCAAGACTCGGCGGGCGCGGGGTGCGGCGCGATGGGTGAGACCCGCCCCTGCCCCAGTTGCGGAGCACCGGTGCCCCAGGAGGTTCTTGGTGCTGGTGGGCTCTCGTCGAGGAGGCGGCAAAGCTCCTGGCTGTGATCTGGTGGCTTGGTCCCCGCGACCTGGACACTGAGGCCCGAGGGCGGGGTGTCGGCGCGGCCGCCGGCGTGGGGTTCGCCGCGCGGGATGACCTCGCGCTGGGCGCCATGCTCCCGCGCGCTGGCTGCTCAGCCCGCTGGTCCACGGGATGCGGATCTCCATCCGCGCGGCGACCACTTGGCGTGACAAGGCCGCCGTCCGCCCTGCGCTCGCGCCCCCGGTGCGGGGGAGCCACGTCCTGATCGGCATGCCGCACAGCCTCTGGTACCTGACGGTGAGCGCCCCGCGCCTGGATGTGGTGCTGCCGTTCGCGCGGCTGCCGGTGGCCTGCCGGACCCTCGGTGCCACCGGGCTGTGTCACCGACGCATGGCGGAGCGCCGGCCAACGGGGCCCCCGCGACAGGCCATGTCGCTGTGCCGGCCCTGGCGATGCGCGGTAGGGGTCTGGTGCGGCGACCACGTGGAGAAGTTCCGCGCAGGGGCCATGGTGGGAGCCCACGGGCGTCGGCGGGCACCCGCCCCCCGGCCAGGCCATATGCTGCGACCATGGACACGATCTTCGCCTCGCAGGGTGAGCGCCGACGCCTGCAGTACCTGGCTTCCCGCGTCTCCCCAACCGGCTGGGTCGTAACCCTCTCCGACCCAAGCGCGGAGGTGGCTGCGGTCGCCGCGGCGGCCACGCCCGCGCGCGTCGCCGCTCTGGTGGGACCCGATCCTTCCTCGGCCACCAGAGCCCTGGCCGAGGCCGAACTGCGGTTCCGGGTGCAGATCCAGGTCGGCGACCCGCTCGACCGGGCGGCGGCGTGGAACCTGCCGGTGCACCTGCTGGTTCTGCCGGCCCGGGACCCGAAGCTACCCGCGCTCCTCGCCGCGTGGGAGCGCCATGTGGGACCGATCGGCCACATCGTGCTGGTCGGGGGCCCGGGGCCAGAGCCCGGGGACCTTGGCCTCTCCCTGGAGCGCTGGGAGGCGCATGTGGCACCAGGAAACGGCACGTTCCTATTGATCCGCCGGCCGCACGGCTGACCCTCCTGCGCCACGGGCGCGTGACGCCCGCGGGGAGGCCTTGCGGCACGTGCTCGTCCGGCAGCGCCGGCGCTGGCCCGAGCCAGATGGGGGTGGAGCTGCCGGTATAGCCGGTACAGCTCCGCCAGGTGCTCGGCCGCTGATGGCTCGGCGGACACCGGCAAGGTGTGCGGGGGATCGATCTGGTTCCAGGACCGGACCCCGATGGCGAGCGCTCTGAGAGACAGGCGCCGGGGGCAGAGGGGGACGGATCCGCACAAGAGCTCAGGAACTGGCCCAGAACGCTGGTCAGCCTCTGGGAGCGGTCCTGGGCCACCTCGCCCTCAGCCAGCACCAGGAGCCGGTGCACGCTGGGGTGCCCGTCACACGACCGAGCACTGGTGGCGCGCGTCCCACCCCCTGCCGCCGCGGCCGCCATCCCGCGGTCAGGCCCGAGGGTCGGTCGACGGCGG
>JAKAUG010000104.1 GCA_021827805.1 Bacillota bacterium
CCTCTTTGGCGGGCCCGGAGAGCAGTTGGGCAAAGGCGCGGACGCTCTGCGCCCCCTGGATGCCGGGTCCCTCGGCCAGCACGGCCGCCTCGACGGCGGCCTGCAGCTCGCATTCGCGGATGCCCGGCCGCACGGAGCGTTCAAAGGCGAGCACGCCACGCTCCGCGACCTGGGCTGCGCGGGCAAGGCCCGCGAGGTCCCCTGGGGTCTTGCGCGCTCGCTCGTCGTTCAACAGGGCGGTGGCGTCCTCGAGCTGCGCCTCCGGGAAGACCTCCTGCAGCATGGCGCGCGTGGTGGCGGCCGGCACCAGCACCTCGCCGGCCACGTGGGCCGGGGCCACAGCCTCGAAGTTTGCCTCCCAGCCCACCCGGCGCAGGGCTCGGCCCTCCGGTGCCAGGAGCCGCCGCACGGACTCGAGCGGGGGTGGGTCGTCCAGGCGGCCCCAGGAGAACTCGCGGCGCTCCACGCCCGCAGTCGCCAGCCCCGCCTCCAGGTCCGGGAGCACCAGCCGCGCCCCGCCCTCGGCGGTGACCACGAGGAACGAGACGCCGCTCCGTGGCCAGTATCCCGTCAGGCAGAGCACATTCTCAGGAAGCCGGCAGACCAGGGCGTCCAGCCCGGCGGTCTCGAGTCTTTTTCGCAGCGTGCCGACCCGCTCCGCGAACAACGCCAGCACCCCCCTACGGTTCGCTCGAGACGGACTCCGGCCCCGGCAGGATGACCCCCAGGCGCGCGAGCAGCCCGCCGTCCACAGGCAGCGCGGTGCCAGTGATGTAGGAGGCGCGCTCGGAAAGCAGAAAGGCGACCGCCTCCGCCACCTCCTCGGCCCGGCAGAGCCTGCCCAGGGGATGGGACGCGCCCCAGGCCCGCGCGAGCTGGTCCGGGCTCCGCCCTCCCTCCGCGAAGAGTTCCGCGGCCGCGCGCAGCATCGGGGTGTCCACCGAGCCCGGGCAGACGCAGTTCACTCGGACGCCCTGCGGGGCGTGGTCCATGGCCAGGGCGCGGCACATCCCGACCAGGGCCGCCTTGGAGGTGGTGTAGGCCAGGACGTTGGTCTGCGTCGCCATCGCCTGGGCCGAGGCCGTCAGGACCAGCGAGCCGCCGCCGGAGGCCACCATGTGGGGCACCGTGGCGCGCGCCACCAGGAAGGCCGATTTGACGTTGACGGCGATCACCTGATCCCAGAGGGCCTCGGAGGTGTCCAGGGCCGTTCCGTACCGCTGGATTCCGGCGTTGGCGTGCACCAGGGTCGGCGGACCCCAGTGCGCGCAGGTGTCCCGCACGGCCCCCTGCACCTGGGCATCCACGGAGGTGTCGCAGACCAACGCCAGGGCCTGCCCGCCCTCGGCCACGATCTCGGCCGCCACCGCCAGGACGGCCTCGGCGTCCCGGTCGAGGCATGCCACACGGGCGCCGCCCCGATGCAGGCGCAGGGCGCTGGCCCTTCCCAGGCCTCGCCCGGCCCCTGTCACCAGGGCGACTCGTCCTTGAAACTCGGCCTCCGCGACGTTCGCCACGGCCACACCCCCAGGCAGGCACAATTCCGTCCCGACGGTGATGATGCCTGCCTCCCGCGAGGCTGACCGTGGCGCCAGATCCCGGGACGGCCTTGCGGCGAGGCGCGGGGCACCGCACCATGGAGGGCAAGCCAGCGGTTCGGAGGGATGGGCCATGCCGGAGGTCGAGACCCTGGTCCTGGTGCACCACAGCCATACGGATGTGGGATTCACGCATGATCAGCCCGTGGTCTGGGACCTGTACCGGCGCTTTCCGGACTCCGCCCTGGACCTCTGCCTGGCGGACGCGGACCGACAGGGTGATGACGCGTTCTGCTGGACGCTTGAGACCACCTGGCCGCTGCTGCGGTGGCTCCAGAGTGCCCCGGCCTCCCGCCGCCGGCAGTTGGGCGACCTGTGCCGCCTCGGGCGGATGGAGATCACGGCGATGCCGCTGAACATGACCCCGCTCTGTGACACTGGCCAGCTCCTGGAGGCCCTGGAAGCCGTGCGGGACATCCGCCAGGAGCTCGGTGTCCCCGTGCGCCACGCCATGAACAGCGACGTGAACGGGCAGAACTGGCCGCTGGTGGACGCGCTCTTGGGGATTGGCGTGCGGGCGTTCAGCATGGCCATCAACATCCACTTCGGCGGCCATCCGCCCGGCCGGCCGGCGGCGTTTCGCTGGGTGGGGCCGAGCGGCCGCGAACTTCCCACCTGGAACGGCTGGACATACGGGGAGGCCCGGAGGCTCGGGCTTGGCGTTTCCGTGGAAGCCTTTGGGAAGTCCTGGGCAAGGCTTCGCCAGTCCCCGGCCCTCCGCGGGCGCGCCCCGGACCTGCCCCTGATGATGGTGCAGATCATCGGCCGCTTCGGGGACAACGGCTCCACGGACCCTGGCCTGCCAGCGTTCGTCCGCCGCTGGAACGCCACGGGGCAGCGGCCGCACCTGATCCTGGGGACGCCGGCCGCCTTCTGGTCGCGCATGGACCAGTACCGCGAGCGGTTGCCCCGCCGGCGCGGGGACTGGACCGACTTCTGGAACTTCGGCGCCGGTTCCAGCGCGCGCGAGACGGCGATCAACCGCGCCAACCGAGCCCGGCTGCGCGCGGCGGACGCGGCCGGGGCCGCGCTCTCGGCCCTTGGGGGGGGCGGCGATCCGCGGCAGCGGCCGCCCGCGGGGCCGCGGGCTGAAGCCGTGGCCTCCCTGAACCTCTGGGATGAACACACCTGGGGCGCGGACGCAAGCGTCCGGGCCCCGGAGAACGAGGACACCGTGTCGCAGTGGTACCACAAGGCGATCCACGCCTACCGGGCGCGGAGCCTCAGCCTGCTGCTGCAACGGGATGCCGTGGCGGAGCTGGCCCGCCGGGTGGAGCGCCCCGCGGGCGAGGGGATCCTGGTCTTCAATCCGGCGCCCCACGCCCGGGTGCTGTGCGGCCCCGTCCCAGATGTGCGGCTCGCACGCCAGCGGGGAGGGGCCGAGGATCCCACCGCCGCGCGACACTTCCAGGACCGCGCCACCCGCGGAGCCTGGGCCTGGTTGCCGCCGACCCAGCTCCCGGGCTACGGCTATGCCGTGGTGCCCCTCCAGAGCCTTCTGCCCCCCTGCGAGGAGGTCGGCCACGAGGAGACGGTGGAGTGCGGGCGCCACCGTCTGACCTTCGATACGAGCACTGGCGGCATCCGCTCGTGGTGGGACCAGGAGTTGGGGACGGAGCTGGTGCATGCCTCCTGCCCCTGGCCGCTGCATGGGTTCGTGCACGAGCGCCCCGTGGGCGAGGGCCCCTGGCCCCGGGCCCTCCTCTGGTCCGGGGAGGCGACGTTCCTCGTTCCGCAGGGCGAACGGGGCTGGCATCCTGGATGGCCGGCCGAGCGGCGCGGGCCGACCAGGGTGCGCGAGCATCGCGTGGAGCGCACGCCCATCGGTGTCCGCGTGTGGCAGAGGCTGGAGGCGCCGGGGGTCGACGATCTTGTGCAGGCGGTCACGCTGACGCGAGGGCAGGGGCGGGTCGAGTTCCGCTCCGACTGGCGGATGTCGCAGGAGACCGGGCCGGAGGCCACCTATCTCGTCTTTCCCTTCGCGCTGCCGGGTGCCACGGCGCGCCTGGATGTCGGCACCCAGGCCATGCAGCCGGAGCGCGAACAGATCCCGGGATGCTGCCGCGACTATTTCACCACGCAGCGCTGGGTGGACCTGGCCGGCGCGGACGGCGGCATCACGGTGGCCACGCCGGACACCCCCCTGGTGCAACTGGGGGGCTTCCGCTTTGCCGAGAACGCCTCCGTCTTTCGACTGTCCCAGCCCTGGCTGCTGGCCTGGGTGACGAACAACTACTGGGAGACGAACTTCCGCGCCAGCCAACCCGGTGGGATCAGTGTGCGCCTGGTGCTGGAACCCTATCGGGGTCCCTTCGAGGAAGCGCGTGCCCACCGGCTGGGGATGGAGGAGGAACTGCGGCCGGTGCTGCAGCACCTGGGGGAGCCTGTCGCCCCAGGGCCCACCCTTCCCCCGGGCGGGAGCCTGCTCCACCTGCCCTCAGGGCCCGTGCAGGTCCTCGGTCTGCGCGCGGATGCGCCGGACGGGTCGGTCCTGTTGCGCCTGGTGAACGCATCTGACGGCGTGGCCGAGGCCCGGGTGGGGCCGGGTGTGCTGCGCATTCGGCGGGCCGCACGCTGTGATCTGTTGGGCCAAGCGCAGGCTACCCTCTCCCTCCCCGGAGGGGAGGCGGCGCTGATGCTGGCGCCGCGTGAACTGTCGGCCATGCGCCTGTGGCTCAGCGCCTGAAGGGCGGGCCGCCGTTCTCCCCTTCGTAGTCTCTTGTTTCCTCGCGTCCTTTTGGGCGCTGGTTTCCGACTCAGAGGTTCCTGCTTCTCAGGAGCCGGTTTCACCAGGCGGTTCTCCTGGTCAGAGCCTTCTCCTCCACAGGCGTTTAGCGTCTCCGGGGAACTCCCGGCGTGGATCGTGCGTCTATGCTCTTACGTGCCGGACGCTCATCCCCGGCACAGCCGCCGAAGCAGAGGTTCTCAAGGTGCAAGGGCTGGCTTGGTTTTCGCCAACCACTGCCCATATTGTGCCACAAACGCATACGAAAGGCAAGAATACTGGCAGCAGTTGACCACCCTCTCAGGCGCTGAGCGGGGCCCGGGGACCGGGAGAACGGCCGACCGAGCCCCCCGTGGGTGTCGCGGGGGGTAGCGGCCACCAGACGAGCACCATGGCGTCCCACAGAGCGTGCGAGACGATGATCGGCGCCAGTTGTCCGCTGACGGCGAAGAGCGTTCCCCAGTAGAGCCCGCCCACCAGGGCCGCGAGGAGCAGCACCGGATTCTTGGCGACCAGGTGCACGGCGGTGTAGGCCAGGGCGGCGGCGAGCACCGCCACCCAGAGCGGTGCCACCGCCTGGAGGCTCCACTGCACCAACCCACGCCAGTAGAGCTCCTCCGACGGCCCGATGACCAGGAGCAGCAGAGCGCTGATGCCGATACCGGAGCTGCCGGCGGCCAGCCCGTAGACCGATGCGGTGTGCACGCCCGAGTGGGGCAGGACGGCCTGAAGGATCCGGGCGCCCAGCCAGAACACGCCCCAGAGCACCACGGCCGATGCCGCTCCCCAGAGCAGGGACCAGGGATGCAGCGGCCGCAGCACACCAGGGCCCTGGCGTAGGCCCAGGGCCACAAGGCCCAGGACGGCGGTGGCAGGGGCCATGCGTCCCCAGAAACCCCAGGTCCGGGAGCGGAAGACCCACAGCCACAGGGCCGCCACCGGCACCAGCGAACCGAGATCGAGCACCGTGGGCCACGTGCTAGACATGGAGGGCCGCCCACCAAAGTCCCAGCGCGAGCAGCAGGCCGAAGACCATGTGTGTCGCGGCGCTCTCCTGATCCAGGCGCGCCAAGCCCTCCGGGCCAGCCGCGGGCAGGGCGTGGGACACCATGCGCACGCCAAGGGGCAGGGAGACGAGGCAGATCAGCGCCGTGGCGGGGAGTACGCCGGCGGCCACCTCCCAGACCACGGCGCAATAGGCGGCCGTGGTGAGGAGCACGTATCCCGATGCGGCGACGCGTGGGCCGGCCAGCACCGCGAAGGTGCGTGCCCCCGCGGCCCGATCGCTGTCCCGATCACGCATGTCGTTGGCCAGGATGATGGTAGCGACCATGAGGCCCACGGGCAGCGAGGCAAGAAGCCCGTTCAGCGTGAAGCGACCGGTCTGCGAGAATTGGGCACCCAGCACCATGAGCGGACCCATGACCATGGCCTCGGTGGGCAGCCCGAGGCCGCGGTACTTGAACTGCAACGGCGGCGCCGTGTAGCAATACCCAACGGCGGCGCCGAAGACACCCAGCAGGAAGGGTATCGGCCCGAGGCCGAGGCCCCAGGAGAGCGCCGCACCCGCCAGGACGCCGCCCAGGAGCAGCGCCACGCCACCCCGCACGGCGACCTGTGGGTCCATCCGTCCCTGAACGATGACCCGGCTGGCCCGCGGCGTGTCGGCGGTGTCCACACCGCTGGCGACGTCATACACCTCGTTGATGATGTTTGTCCCGCACTGCAGCAGCAGGACCCCAAGAAGCGCGAGCAGCAGGGCCGCCAGGTTGGTGTGGTGTCCCCACCAGGCGTCCGCGGCCCCGACGGCCACCGGAACCAGTGAGGCGGGCAGGGAAAAAGGTCGGATGATCTCCCACCAATCGGCCATCCGCCCCGTGGCGGGCGGCCGACCCAGTGGCAATTCCATCGACAAGGCCCGCACCTCCTCAAGGCCCAGGTCCCAGGCCAGAGGGTCCGCAACCTCGGAGTCCACGTAGTTATAGAAGCCGTCAGCGAGCGGGCCTGGTTAGGCCCGAACGGTCCAAGGATGAAGGCTGTCCGGTGTTTCCATGGGGGCCGACCGGTTGCGGGCCGCTCGACCGCATTCGGACATCCCCGGCTGGCGGCGAATGGAGGGAGCCCAGATCCTGGGCGCCCGGGAGGGCCGGCGGGTGCGGGCGGGGAGCCCAGGTGGCCGTGCGGTGGCCTCGAGCGATCCGCTTCCTTGCCGCGGGAACGCCCACGGGGCCTCGACGCCTCCCCAAGCGCCGTCCCGCGGCGGCGGGTCAGGATGGTGTGTGGGCGGGCTGTTCGGTCGCTTCCTCCAGGACCACCCAGCGGTTGGCCCAGATCTGGATGGTCTCGATCACCGGCGCCAGGTCCCGTCCCTTGGGGGTGAGGCTGTATTCGATGCGGACCGGGCGGGTGGCGTGGACCTCCCGGCGGACGATGCCCTCCGCCTCCAGTTCACGGAGCCGCTTGGAGAGCAGGCGGTCGCTGAGGTGCGGCACCTGGGCCCCGAACTTCCGGAAGCGGCAGGGGCCCTGCACCAGCACGCCGACGATCAGGCCCACCCACTTGCGCCCCAACAGTTCGGCGGCCCGCTCGAAGCGCGGACAGATCATGGGTTCGTTTGCCTTTTCGTCCACTGGCGGCAACCTCCCCACCCCAGTCTACACGATGGTGACGAGGTGGGCGCGCTCGGTCCGCGTGGCGGCCAGGCCCGGCCAGCCTGGCCCGCGGGGCGCCTTGCCGTGACGAGAACGGCGGCGCCGAAGCTGCATCAGGGCCGTCACCGCGAAGGGCATCCCGCGGCCCCTGGTCTGGGCACCGACGCCGGAGAGCACCTGGGTGACCTGCGCGCCCGGCCAGGACGGGTCGGCTGGGAATCCCGAGTTGGGCGCGAGGCGCGCACGACACGATCGCTGTCCGCGAGCCCACCGGGCGAGCTGGCCGCTGCGGACACGGTTCGTGGCGGCAGGCGACCGCTCCACGGCGGGGCAGGCTGCCCGGGCGGGTCAACCTGCCGTGCCCGACACTCCCTGGCCAGGGGAAGGCCGGCGCTGTCGCGCGCACACGGATCTCGTTCGTAACGTGGCCAAGTGGCCCGTACGTCTCCATCTCCCCGGACGGCGACATGGGCGGTGAACATGGCGACTCGACCTCCGAAAGGCCTGCCCCGGCTTGCCCCCCTCCCGTGCCCAACGAGCTGCGGGCCGGGGTCCACCCCCAGGCAGCCAGGCCCACGGCGGGAACGACGGGGTTTGCGCGGATGATGGCTTGGGGCGCGGGGCGCGCCTGCCCCCCGATTCGTGGCGGGGGCCGGAACCCGGCGGGCCCGGGTACGGCACGCCCCAGTCTCGCGGCCTGCACATGGCCGGCCTCAGGACGAGGCGTGTTTCCGCGTCAGGCGCATCAACTCGAAGAGGACCTCCGGCAGGACCACCGTGGTGCCGTTGCTCTGCAGCTGCTGTCCGATCTGTGCGATCTGCGCCGTGGTCGTGTTCCAGAGCACGGAGAGATGCGCTCCGAACATGTAGTCCCCCGAGGGCGGGGGGAAGATCGGTATGGTCCCGCCGCTCAGCCACATGCAGGGTGTGTCTCCGACCCATTGGATCATCGGCTGGCCGCCCGAGCCCAGCAGCATACCCGACGGCTTGATCTGCTGCACGTACTCCCGCAGCACCGCGTCCGGCAGGCCCCCGGGCCCGGCGGGGTCGGGCCAGACCCAGGGCACCGTGATCCCAGTGGCGCGCATCGCCTGGGCCGTGCGCGCCACGTACGCCGGCAGCTCCCGTGTGGGCCACTGGTTGGCGTACATGTAGCCGGCGCCGGAGGGTCCGGTGGAAAACCCGTCATTCGCCGTGGCTGTGGAGCGGTAGTAGGCCATCATGGCTGGGGCCATGTCCGCCAGCACGGGGTCGAGCGACCAGGAGATCGGGACCCGACCCCGGGCCGGTTCCATCCACCGATCCAGGATCGTCGACTCATCAGCAGCCGCGTTGTCCCCGTCGCTGACCTGCAGGGCCATGAAGGACCGCTTGCCGGCCGCGAGCAGCCGCCTGGCCTCCGCCTGTGCGCTCTGCCGCGGGTGGCGTGCCGCTGCGGGGGTGAAGGCCGCACATGCCGACGTCGTAGGGCGGTCTCGCCGCGCATCCTGATTATTCACCGCGTTTCCGGCCGTCAGGTGGCCGAAGGCGTATGAT
>JAKAUG010000235.1 GCA_021827805.1 Bacillota bacterium
GGTACTGAAGCCCGTCATGGTCGGCGGGTGCAGGCTGAGGGCCCCGCACGCGCCCTGGGTGTGCAGTCCGCTCGACACGTCGTACCAGTAGAAGTAGTAGGTCGCCACCAGGCGCTGGGAGGAGCGGAGGATCCGCGCCGGTAGCTCCCCGGGCGCCGGCGCCCGGTAGGGACCCGGCAGGGGTTCGTTCCAGGGGCTGGTCCGCATCGTCGGGGTCGATGTTGGCAGGTGCAGCCGGGCGAGGGCGCTCTGCTCAGAGACCGGGAGCCAGCCGCACCCACCCAATCCCAGCGACGCGGCGGCGAACCCCACCCCCTGAGCCAGGGCACGGCGCCGGGTGACGCGGACCGCTCCGGTGGCCGGACGCTCGGAGAAGTCTCCGCCCTCGCGCATCTCGGCACACTCCTCACGCCGGACTCTGGCCCCACACTCCCACGTCGCTCGCCGCGAGCCCCATGGCCTCCCAGGCGATGCGCGGCTCGGGGGTCTCCGCGACCAGCGGTGTCAGGTGGACCACGCGGCGTTCCCCGGGGAGCAGCGTGAAGTCGTTCGGATCCACATCCCAGGACGGGCAGGCCAGGTGCATGGCCACCGCGGCCACCTCGCCGCGGTTCTCCACTTCCAAGAGGCCGGCGGCGAGCCGCCGCGCCTGGAGCCGCGGCGGTGGAAGGCGTCGCAGCGGCTCCAGGGGTGCCGCCGCGCCCGGGACGGTGAAGGCGTAAGTGTGCACCACCTCCGGGTCCCACCCCTCCGGTCCGGCCTCCAGGCGGAGCAGGAAGACGCCGTGCGGCACGTCTCGGACCGCCCAGCGCATGCCCCCCCAGAGCCGTCACGGCTCGCCCTGTGCGGCCAGAGGCCAGTGCCAGAGGCCGAGCTCGGTTCCGTCCAGGGCCACAAGGCGACCCCGCGCAGACCAGCCCGCCGTGGTCGGGGCCGTCACGCCGCGATGCCAGAAGGCCTCCGCGCTCCACGTCTCACCGGGCTTCCACGCCAGTGCGGGGTAGCGGCAGGAGAGATGCAGGGGGGCGAAGGCCCCGCGCAGGAAGCCATACGCGGGCTTGGGTTCACCGTCGTACTCCAGCACCGAGCAGTTCGCCGTGTTGGCCCAGGGCTCCGGGCCCGCCCAGATGAGGAAGCCGGCGGCCAGAGGTTCCCGTCGGCGCACGGCCTCGGCGGCGTAGCGCAGGGCCTCGGCCTGCAGGTAGCGGCTTGACGCCAGATAGGCCTCCAGCTCGGCTTCCCCGGACCAGGGACCGAACAGGGCCGTCAGCTCGTCCCACTGCACCCACCAGTCCCCGTGATGCACCCAGAGTGGGTTCTGGCGGCTCGGCGGCCAGGCGGGGAGCGTGCCGGCGACGCGGCGGATGATCTCCGCCCGGCTCGCCCCAGGGGCTCCCGCCTCGCTGTGCAGGAGCGCATCCACGCCGTCCCAGTGCCGGTAGTGCTGCGGATGTCCCACATAGGTCCAGGGGCCGTGCACATCGTGATGCAGTCCCTTGCCGGCCTGCTCGGGGCTGGCCCCGAAACTCGGACCCGACGGGCTGCTCGGGAAGAACATCCGGCCCGGGTCGTGCTCCTCGACCACCTGGGCCAGCCTTGCCAGATTGGGATGGTCCAGGCCAGCTGGCCGTCCATCCAGCCAGGTCAGCTCGTTGCCACCGCACCAGGCCGCCAGACATGGATGGTGGCGCCGGCGCTGCAGCGCGGCCGTGGAGACGGTGGCCAGGTCGGCGATGACCTCCGGGTCCTCGGAGGGCAGGTTGTCGAGCCCGGAGGAGGACTGGTAGAACTCCTGCCAGACCAGGAGCCCCATCTCGTCGCACAACTCGTAGAAGGCCTCTTTCTCCAGGACCGCCCCGCCCCAGACGCGCAGCATCGTGCAACCCATGTTCCGCAGGCGCGCAAGCACCGGCTCGTAGTCCTCGCGGCGCAGTGCGCCATAGAGCGGGGTGGGCGGTACCCAGTTCACGCCCTGCAGGTAGACGCGCTTGCCGGTGCACAGGCACGTGTACGGCAGGGCGCCCTCCGGTGCACCGGGATTGGGCCCGAAGTGCAGCTCCCGAAACCCGGTGCGCAGGGTGCGCTCATCGGAGAGCCGGCCGTCGGCGGCGAACACCTCGAGGCGCACGCGGTAGAGGGGGCGGGGGCCAAAGCCCGTGGGCCACCAGGGCTCGACCGCCAGGCCGCGCTGGCTGCCGCGGCGGTGCACCAGACCGGGGGCCTCGGGCGGGAAGCCGGCTTCCGCGCCAGAGGCCGCGCCCAGTTCCCCCTCCCAGACGGCGGCCCCGCCGCCATCCGGGAGCACGCTGACCCGCACGCGGGCCTCCTGGGCCCCCTCGCCCTCCAGTGAGACCTGGCAGCGCAGGCTCCCCGTCGCGCTGAGGCTGTCCCAGGAGGTGGCCACAAAGGGTTGCTCCAGGCGCACGGCTCCGCTGCACTCGATGCGGGCCTCGTCCCAGATGCCCACCGGGACGATGCGGGGACACCAGTCCCACTGGTAGTTGAAGCGGGATTTCAGGGTGCGGATGCGGCTGGAGTGGCCGATCTGCCCCTCCACCTCGGGAGGGGGATCAAAGGCCACCACCAGCTGGTTGTCCTCGCCCTCCGGACGCAGCAGCGCACTCACGTCCTGCTCCACCGGCAGGAACATCCCGGCGAAGCGCCCCAGGGACCTGCCGTTGAGGTGGATCTCCCCGCTCCAGTCCAGCCCCTCCCAGCGCAGCCACTGGCGCTCGCCGCGCGCGGCCGGCACCCGGAAGGTGGCGCTGTAGACCCAGTCGCGGTGCTCGACCCACTCCGCCTCGCGGCTGGCGAAGCCCAGATTGAGATCCGCCAGGATGCCGGCCCGCAGCAGGTCGTCCTGGATCGCGCCTGGGACTCTGGCCGGCACCGGACCGACCAGGGGCGGGCTGTCCGGGCGCAGGCGAGCCCCGTTGTGCCAGTATCCGCTCACGCTCCAGGGCACCGAGCCAAGGTCCAGGAGCCGCATGCGCCGTCCTCCTCACCGCATGGCGGAGGCTGGCTCCGCCCGCGCCGCCGACCCCGGTCCGCCGAGCATCCGGCGACGCTACCGGGTCAGTTTGGGACGGTGCGGGCACAGTCCTTCCGGGGGCGGTGCGCAATGCCGCCGTTCCTGGCGGCCGTCAGAAGAAGCGGATCAGGAGGGCCCCTCCCAGGACCAGCGCCAGCCCCAACAGCCGGACCGGGCTCACCGGGCGGACCGGCAGCCCCAGGAGCCCGAAGCGGTCGACCGCCAGGGCCACCACGAGTTGGCCGGCAACCACCAGGGAGAAGGTGAGGGCGGCCCCGAGCCGGGGGGTGGCCATGATGACCACCACCAGGTAGAAGACACCCAGGACCCCCCCGAGCCAGGCCAGGGCCGGGACGGAGCGCAGCGCGCCCAGCGCCAGGTGCTGCCGACTCAGCAGGACATAGAGCACCAGCGTGCAGGTGCTCACCAGGACCGACACCAGGGCCCCGAGCACCGGCCCGCCCAGGGTGGAGGCCATGCGAGAGTTGAACGCGGCCTGCACTGGGAGCACCGAACCGCTCAGGAGCGCCAACCCTGCGAGGAGCCAGACCACGGCACCGACCTCCCGGGATGGCAGCTTGCGCTCTGGGGGCGTGCGCCCCCACCCCTCTTCTCTACGGCACGGCGGCGGCTCTGAACAGCCCACAGGAGAGATTGTGCACCTCTTGGCGGGTGCGGAAGCACCCCGCGCCGAACGAGGGTGCGGCAAGACGAAGGAGGCGGCCTGGGTGGCACTGCGGTTTGCCTACATCGGTTGCGGGTTCATGGGGCAGAAGGTGCACATCCCCAACTTTCGCGCCATTCCCGACGTGGACTTCGTGGCCCTGGCCGAGGTGCGGCCCCAGCTCGGGGCCAGGGTGGCGACACGCATGGGCATCCCGAAGGTGTACGCCTCGCACCTTGAGGTGGCCGCCGATCCCACGATCCAGGCCGTGGGTGTGAGCGCGGCCTTCACCCAGCAGGCGGAGATCGCCAGCGACCTGTTGGCGGCGGGCAAGCACGTCTTCATGGAAAAGCCCATGGCCGTGTCCGTGGAGCAGGCCGAGCGGCTGCTCGAGAGCTCCCGCCGTGGTGGCGGCCGGCTGATGGTGGCCTACATGAAGCGGCACGACGACGGCAACCGCCTGGGGCGGGCCACCGTCGCCGCCTGGCGCGAGAGTGGCGAGATGGGGCGGATCACCTACGCCCGCGGACACGGCTTCTGCGGGGATTGGACGAACAATCTGGAGACCCCCATGGACAAGACGGACGAGCCCTACCCGCCAGCGCCGCGGGTCAAGCCGTCCTGGATGCCCGACGAATACGTGGACCGCTACCTCGGCTACCTGCAGCAGTACACGCACAACCTGAATCTGCTGCGCTGGTTCCTCGGGCCGACCACAGACCCCGGCGTCCCCGTCGGTGTGCGCGCGGTGGACTTCGACGACAACGGCATGACCGGCGTGGTGGTCCTGAACATCGGAGGCGTGCGTGCGGTCCTGGAGTCCGGTGGCGTCCAGCACCACCGCTGGGACGAGCACACCCAGATCTTCTTCGAACGGGGCTGGGTCCAGGTCTTTTCCCCGCCGCTGATGGCCCGCAACGTCCCGGCCACGGTACAGATCTACGACGGCCGCAGGCGGGAGACCCGCGAGACCGCTGGCCCCTGGACCTGGGCCTTCCGACGCGAGGCGGAGGAGTTCGTCAAGCGCGTACAGAGCGGGGAGCCTTTTGAATCCAGCGGGGAGGACACGCTCCACGATGTCGCGGCCTTTGAGGCGATCTACCGCTCCTGGCTGCACGCGAAGGGAGCGGTCTGAACAGGGCGGCAGGGCGGGGGCCCCGGGACTGTCTCGGGGCCCCCGCGATCTACTCCGGAGGCAGCGCGACCGCGCGGCCGCTCTCCGAGCTCTCCACCGCCGCGTAGGCGATGCGCACCGAGCGGAGGTTGTCGCGCCCGGAAGTCGCCGGCTCCCGCCCTTCCGACAGAGCGCTCAGCATCTCGCCCATGCTGCCCCCGAAGGCCTCGTTGAACCAGTTGCCCTCGAGGGCAAAACGCTGAGCGGGCTGACCGTCGGCGAGTTGCAGCACCAGTTCACGCGGTGAGGCCCAGGCTGAGCCCAGTGTGCCGTCCAGATACCAACGGTACTCGTGCAGCGGCGCCCTCACGATGTTGTTGAAGTGCAGGGTGGCCATCAACTCGGCGCTGGGCGCGTACTCGAGGCCGATCGTGTAGATCATGGGGGTCACCGCGACCTGGCCGGGGATCCTGGTCGTCACGGCCTTGACGGTGACCGGTTCGGCCCCGGTGAAAAAGCGCGACAGATCGATGAAGTGGATGCCATGGTCCAGGATGTTGAAGTGCTCCAGCGCCACGTACCAGCTGCCTGGCACGTCCTGAAAGCCGCGGTGAATGTGCAGCACGCTGTACAGGTGCCCGAGGAGCCCCAGATCCAGCACCCGGCGCAGGGCGCGGTGCGCCGGGGCCCAGCGCGCCTGCTGGTTGATCATCAGGGGGACGTTGGCCCTTTCGCAGGCCCACACCATGTGCTCGGCATCGGCCATGTTTAGGGCAAACGGCTTCTGGGACAGGATCGGCTTGCCCGCCGCCGCGATACGCTCGACCAGGGGAGGGCGCTGGGCGGCATGCACGGCCAGGTCCACGACGTGCACGTCCGGGCGGGCCAGCAGGGCCTCCAGTTCGGTGGTCGCAAACGGGATGCCGAACTCGTGCGCGGTGTTCTCGGCCAGTCCGGGGGCCACGTCGCAGCAGGCCACCACCCGATAGCCGAAGTTGCGGTAGGCGGGCAGGTGCGCGCCCCTGGCGATGCCGCCGCAGCCCACCAGGCCGATCCCGTATCGTGCCCGGACCTCGGGCGGAGGCGGACTGGGACGATAGTCCGCGGGCTCCAAGCGGAATGCGGGGCCGGTATCCTCATCCAAGGTTCCACCCCCCCCAGCCTCTGGCGTCGCAACCGTACTCCCGCAGCCGGCCCGCCACCTGCCGGGCAAACGCCTGAGCCCAGGACATCCCTCGGGCATGAACACATCGGTGGTGTGCGAGGGGACGACGAACCGGGGAGACCTGAGGCAACCCCGCCGCCGGCGACGGCGCTGCGTGGGCTTTGGCGCAACTCCAGGCGGAGACTCCGATCCGGGGTCCGGGGTTCGATTCCGTACCCTGAAGCATGGTGATGTGCAGCCTCCGCAACCTGGCGAGCGCGTTGATTCGCGCTACCGGCTGGCCCGGCATCCCCAGTGGGCTGCGCCAATGACAGTACGCATCTTGAGGAAGGTGCTCGTGGTCATCAGCGCCTGAAGTCCCCTGACCCCAGACCGCGTCGTCCCCATGGCGCCCGGCGACTTGGCACCGTGGCTCTCCGTGCGCCCTCAGGCTCGTGCCACCCCTCACGGACCCGGCATGGGACGCAGGATCACTGGGGCCGGCCACAGATGGACGCGAACTTCAGGGTTGCGGGGATGGAGCGACGTGGTCGGACTTGCACCGCCATCGTCCCGCTGGTGGCGGGCCGTGCTGCTGCTTGCACCAACGCCGCGTCGGCGGGGTTCGCCGACAGGGTCGGCGTTCCTGCGGTGCCTGGTAAATCCGTGGCGGCACAAGGCGCGAGAGCCGAGGGGTATGTGAGTGCAGGGGCATCCGCGTGTGGGGGGACTCCGACGAGCGCACCCTGGCCCAGGCCGGGAGGGGCGCCGAGCACCCGTCGGCCTGGGGTGCCCACAGGGGGCGTCATCGCCGATCGGGATACGGTCTCACCCTCGGCGGTCGGCTTCGACATCGCCTGCGGGATCAGGGCGGTGCGCACCGACGCGCGGGACGAGGACATCGGGGCCAGGCTGTCCGCCGTCCTGGACGACATCGCGCGCAGGGTGGCCTTTGGGCTTGGCCGGTCCAGCCCGCAGCCCGTACAGCACCCTGTGCTGGAGGACACGGCGTGGACCGACGTGCCGGAGATCGCCGGGCTCCGAACGAAGGCTCGGCGCAACCTGGCACAGCGGGGTCCGGCCATCCTTTCGTGGACCCGCTCGCCGACGAGGACGGCGGCCCCTGGGTGGCCGCGCACTTCGGCAGCCCGGCGCTGGGGCACGGCATCTGCAGCGGCTTCCTCATTCTGGCCGTCGGGCGGCCCTTCGAGGTGAACCGTTCTCCTCTTCGTAGTCTCTTGTTTCCTCGCGTCCTTTCTTGGGCGCTGGTTTCCGACTCAGAGGTTCCTGCTTCTCAGGAGCCGGTTTCACCAGGCGGTTCTCCTGGTCAGAGCCTTCGCGCGAGGACATGGACGCGCACCTGTCTTGCGCGACGCGCAGCCCAATGGGCGAAGCGTACCTGCGCGCGATGCGCGTGGCGGGCGAGTCCGCCCATGCCGGCCAGGAGCACGTGGTGGGCCAGGTGCTCGCCATCCTCGGGGCGCGGGCCACCCAGACGGCCCAGAATCGCCACAACCGCGCCTGGACCGAGGAGCACGGCGTCGAGAGGTTCGTCGTTGTGCGCAAGGGCGCGACGCCGACCTGGCCCGGGCCGACAGGTTTCGTCGGCGGGAGCATGGGGGACTGCGCGGCGGTCGTCTCCGGGGTGGACAGTCCGGGGGCCAGCGGCTCTGATCGCCCGCTCCGGGAATCCCCCAGCTTCGGCCGTGGGAGGAATTCCATGAGCAGACACCAGAGGGGGCGGCGCGCGTTACGCCGCGGTGCCGCGGACGGGTCGCGCGTGGTCCACACCGAGCGCGCGTGCCACTTCCCGGAAGATGCGCGACCGCGCCCTCGCCGGGCGCTCCGTGTTCTTGCCCCCCTGGCCCGGGTGCGGGCCGGCGCCCCAGGCACGGCGCCGCCGGTGGCCGGACCTGGGACCGCATGGCGCGTGTGCGCCAGGGGGAGGCTACGCCGCGACAACGGGCATCGCCGAGGAGGGTGCAGTCGTGCCGTTCACCGATTCGTTCCAGCAGTTCAAGGAGAGTCTTGGTCATAAGCTGAACATGGCCCACAAGGCGGGCGCCTCACGGGGCACAATCCTGAACGCCGCCAAGGACTTCAGCTCCTGGTTGGCGGAGGATGTCGACCCCAAGAACCCGGAGCAACGCTTGCTCAAAGAGCTTTGGGAGGTCGCCGACGACAACGAGAAGAATTCGCTTGTGAACATGCTCGTCAAGTTCATGGACAAGGACTCCGGTTCCTCGGCCGTGCACTGATGTCTCGCGTGGCGCTCGCTGGTGCGGCCCGCCATCCTGACGGGCCGCACACCCGTGGGAGTCGCCCCGCGGCGGCGCCTCCCACGCCCCGCCTGGCCCTCCTCTCAGCCATGACGGCGCGTCTGCTGGGCTGAGGCATCAGGCCCCGGTCAGTGTTGGGCCCAATACGCGTTGGTTCTCGGCGGTAGGGGGTTGCGCCACGCGCACCGAAGCTCCGCCCGCGCCCCGTGGGAAGGGTGACGTCCGGTGGCTGGCACCCGCGC
>JAKAUG010000413.1 GCA_021827805.1 Bacillota bacterium
GACCTGGATCACCGCGGCCAGCAGGGCGGCGGGCAGGCCGGTGGCCGCCGCCGCCGCCGCGACCGGGGCCGTCAGCCAGGAGGGCGGCGCGGCGGCCTTCACCGGTTCCGGGGCCCCATCCGCGGTGGGGCCGCGCTCCGCGGCGTTGGCGGTCTCCACGGCCGCCAGTGCGCTGGCATCCGGCGCATGGAAGGCGGGGGGCAGGGGGCCCCCGGGCAGGGCTGCGCTCCCCGACATCTGCGCCGTCACGGCGGGGATGGGCGGCTCGGCCGTCCGTGTCCATCCGGCCGCACGGGCGGACACCCAGAGCAGGAGCGCTCCGATGGCCAGAGCGGCCACCCCCGGCAGCGCGCGCGATGCTCGAACGGCGCGGGGCGCGTCACCCCGCGGGGACGACCTGCCCCGCGCCAGTGTCCGCCAGGCGCGTCGCCCGTCACGGGCACGGGTCGTGCGGGGCGTCGCCCGCCACGTGGCCCAGGTGACCACCATTCCGCAACCCCCCTGTGGGACGACCCTATGACCCGGATGGCCGACGCATGTCCTGTTCGCACGAGGGCATCCTCCGCGCGTGGCCGTGCTTTGGGCCCTCGGGGCCCTGCTGCTGGTGAGCCTGGCGGTGCTCTGGCTTCCGCTGCGTTGGCGGCTGCGGTTCCGCACCCGTCGTGCGGCGCATCTGGTGCGTATCGAGGTGGGCCTTCCCGGGATCGTCCTACGGCGCTGGCGCCTGGTGCCACGTCGGCATTCCACGTCCGGCCACACGACGGTTCGCTGGCATGCGGTGCACCCAGGGGCCCGCGGCGGACACGCCCCCCACGTCGCCGCACGGCCGATCCTGCGCGCGCTGCGCGGGCATCTGGGCATCTCACGCCTCTGGATCCGGGTGCGCGTGGGGACGGGCGACCCGGCCCTGACCGCGCTCGTCTGCGGGGCGCTGTGGGGGCTGGTGGGGGCCGCGGCCGGCGTCGCCCTTTGCTGGGCCGGTGGGGGTGCGCCCCCACAGCTGGAGGTCGAGCCAGACCATCGTGGGGCCCGGCTGGAGGCTTCCGGGGAGTGCATAGGCCAGATCAGGCTCGGCCACGTTATCGTCGCGGCGGCTCGTGCGCTGTGGGTCGCCCGTTGCAGATAGGGGGGACGCCGGGTGGACGCGGAGCCTGAGGTGCCGGTGGGGCCGCATCCCATTCAGGGACTGATGCGCACCGCCATGCAGAGCCTGGAGGGCATGGTGGACGTGAACACGGTCGTGGGCGACGCGGTGGAAACCCAGGAGGGAACCGTGATCGTCCCGGTCTCGCAGGTCTCCTTCGGCTTTGTCGCCGGTGGCGGGGAGTATGGGGCCGCGCGCCGGCCAGCGGATGCCGGGCTGCCGTTTGGCGGGGGCAGCGGCGCCGGTGTGAGCGTGCGCCCGGTGGCCTTCCTCGTGGTGCAGCAGGGGAGTGTGCGGCTGTTGCCCGTCGACCAGCGGGCGGGTCTGGAGCGCCTGCTCGACCTGGCCCCGGAGGTCGTGGACCGCATCCTCGCGATTCTGGACCGGGAGCACCCCTCCGCGGACGGCGTGGCCGGGAAGGCACGGGCGAGGGTTGCCAGGCCAGCGCCCGTCGAGGGCACCCCTGTCGCCCCAGATGCCTGAGGCAGAAGCCACAAGTTGCCACCCGTCCCGTCCGCGTGGGCGGGCATCCTGGTGGGGGGGTGGCTGGCGTTGCGGAGCCTCTGGAACGGCGCCATCAGCTTTGGGTTGGTGCACATCCCTTGCCGGCTGTTTGCGGCCACGGAGGACAGGGATGTGCACTTCCGCCAGCTGCACGCGGAGTGCCACACACCCATCGCCTATCGTAAGACCTGCCCGCGCTGCCGGCGGGAGGTGTCCGCCCAGGAGTTGGTGCGCGGTGTGGAGGTCAACCCCGGGCAATTCGTGGTGCTTTCCCCAGAGGAGCTGCCGGAGCAGGAGGGTGGGGGGGAACGCACCGTCGAGGTGCTCGACTTTGTCGAGCTGAGTGAGGTGGATCCCCTGTATTTCTCCCGCTCCTATTTCGTCGGCCCTGGATCGGGGGGCGCACGACCCTATGCGCTCCTGCGCGAGGTTCTCCGCACCAAACGACGCGCGGCGGTCGCGCGGATCGCCCTGCGTGGCAAGGGCAGTCTGGCTCTTCTGCGCGTGCTCGGCCAAGCCCTGGTGCTGGAGCTCATGCACGACCCCGACGAGATCCGCCCCTGGGCGGAGATGGAGGGACTGCCCGGGGAGGTGGCGGTGGGCGCGCGGGAGCTTGAGGTCGCGGGCGATCTGGTGGAGCGGCTCTCGGTCGGCTGGCAGCCGCAGCGGTACCAGAACGCGTATCGCAACGCCCTGGCCGAGGTGGTGGCGCGGAAGGCGGACAGTGGGCCCGCCATGGCACCCGCCGCCCGTCCTGACGAGGGCTACGCCGACCTGCTGGCCGCCCTGGAGGCCAGCGTGCAGGCGGCCCAGAGGCAGGACAGGGTACAGGGTGCCGCTCGCCGATGAACACGGGGCAAGTGCGGCTGACGCATCCGCAGCGGGTGCTCTGGCCCTCCGGCCCCGGGGGCCCGGCGCGGACGAAGGCGGACTATCTGGTCTACCTGGCCCAGGTTGCTCCGTGGGTGTTGCCGCACCTGCGGGATCGGCCGCTGGTCCTGACCCGTTACCCGCGTGGGGCCCAGGCGAAGGGATTCTACCAAAAGCAGCTGCCCGCGGGCGCGCCGCCCTGGCTGCGCTCCTTCCCGCACCTCTCCGCGGCCGGCCGGCTGATCCGCTACCTGGTCGTGGACAGCCCAGCGGCCCTGCTCTGGCTCGGCCAGCAGGCCGCTCTGGAATTCCACCCCTGGATGAGCCGGGTCGATGATCCGGAGCATCCGGACCTCGCGGTCATCGACCTGGATCCGATGCCCCCCACCGGCTTCGCGGAGGCCCGCGCGGTGGCCATGGCGGTGGGGGAGTTCCTGGACCGGGTGGGGGTGCGGGCCTGGCCCAAGACCTCCGGTGCGACCGGCGTGCATCTGTTCGTCCCCGTTCCCCGGGGCAGCCCCTGGCAGCAGGTGCGGGAGCATCTGGGGGCCCTGGCCCTGGCCCTCAGCAGGCGATGGCCTGAACGGGTGACGGTCGAGCGCGCGGTGCACAGGCGGGGCGGGCGCGTGTACTTCGACTACCTGCAGAACGGCGCGGGCCGCACCGTGTGCGCACCTTACTCCCCGCGGCCCCTGCCGGGGGCGCCCGTCTCGACACCCCTGCGCTGGGACGAGCTCGAACGTGGCACCAGGCCAGAGGACTGGAACCTGGAGACGGTGGCGCTCCGCTTGCGGCGACAGGGGGACGCGTGGGCGGACCTCCGTCGGGCACCGCCCCAGGACCTTGGGCCCCTGCGCGGTCTGGCCCCGGTTCCCAGCGGTGAGCGGTCTCAGGAGGAGGGTGGCGTATCGTGGCGCTGAGCTGCCTGCCGGCCCTGCGCTGTCGCTGGGAGGCGCAGGGACTCCGTCTTCTCCCCTATCAGGTGGCCACGGCGGAGACCATCGTCGACGGCATGGACGGCCAGGGGATCCTGGCCGACGAGGTGGGACTCGGCAAGACCATCGAGGCCGGGCTTGTGGCCTCGGAGCTCATGGCCCGCCAACGCTGCCGCACGATGCTGGTCCTCTGCCCCGCGCCGCTGACCAGTCAGTGGCAGCGGGAGCTCTCTCAGAAGTTTGGCCTGCGTCTGGCGGTGAACCTGAGGCCCGAGCAGTGGGCCACCACGGGCCGGCTCATCGCGTCCATCGACCAGGCCAAGCGGGAGCCCGCCCGCGCGGCGCTTCTCGGCCGCCAGTGGGACCTGGTCGTCGTGGACGAGGCGCACAAACTGAAGAACCGGCAGACGCAGAACCACCAGTTCGTGGCGGGCCTGCGGCGCCGCTTCCTGCTCCTGCTCTCGGCCACCCCGCTGCAGAACGACCTCACCGAACTGTATTCGCTCGTTTCCCTGGTGCGGCCGGGCCTATTTGGGAGCTTCCCGGCCTTCTGGCGTGAGTTCCTTCTGGACCGCCGCACGCCCAAGGACCCCGCGGCCCTGCGGCGCATCCTGGCGCAGGTCATGGTCCGCCACCGCCGGACAGGTCTGGAGCGAGAGCAGGGGGCGCAATTGCCGCAGCGGCAGGTGGCCCTGCTGCCGCTCTCCCTGAGCGCGGCGGAACGCCAGCTCTACGACGGCGTGACGCAGGCGATCCGAGAGGAGTACTGGCGGCGGGTGCGTGGAGAGGGTTCGGTCCTGCCCCTGTTGACGCTGCAGCGCGAGGTTTGCTCCTCCGCGGCCGCGGTGCGTCGCACCTTACAGCACATGGAGACCGGGGAGTGGATCGGACCGGAGTTCGGCCAGCTGCGTGCGCTGGCGGACGCGGTCCAGGATCAGACCAAGGCCCAGGTGCTGGGCGGACTCGCGGGGGAGCTGCGGGAACGGGTGCTGGTGTTCACCGAGTTCCGCGCCACCCAGGAGTTCCTGCGCACCCAGCTTGAGGTGCGGGGCATCCCCGTCCTCCTCTTGCACGGCGCCCAGGACCGGGCCTCGCGTGATCGCGCGCTGCAGCGCTTCGCCGCCGAACCGCGGGCTGTGCTCATCTCCACGGAGAGCGGTGGGCAGGGGCTCAACCTCCAGTTCTGCCACAACCTGGTGAACTACGACCTGCCGTGGAACCCCATGCGCGTGGAGCAGCGGATCGGCCGCGTGCACCGCCTGGGGCAGCGCCAGGATGTGTACATCTACAACCTGTATGCCGAGCAGACGGTGGAGGAGCACCTGCTGCACCTCCTGGACACCAAGATCCATCTGTTCCAGCAGGTGATCGGGGAGCTGGACGTCATCCTCCGGCGGCTGGAGAAGGGCGGGCGGCGCACCCTGGAAAGCCGGATCGCCGAGATCCTCTGGACATCGCGCGACGGGCGGGAGATGGGAGTGCGCTTCGAGGACCTGGGCAGGCAGTTCCTCTGGCAGCGGCGGCTGGTGCGTGAGCGGGAGGCGGCCCTGGCCGGAGCGGCTTCGGCGGACGGCTAGGCATGGTTGGTCCCTGGCGGCTGGCGGCCGATGCCGCGCGGGTCCTGGCAATCGGGGAGCCAGCGCTCGCCGAAGCTGCGCAGCAGATGGATGGCTGGCATCAGGTCCTGGCCCATCACGGTCAGCGCGTATGCGGTGCCGCGCGGTTTGGCGGAAACCACGCGGCGCTCGATGACCCGCGCATCCTGAAGACGGCGGAGGCGGCTGCTCAGAAGGCGCGTGTTGCCGGCGGCAGAGCCGAGCAACTCGCCGAAGCGGCGAGGCCCGCACTCAAGATCGCGCAGGATCAGCAGGCAGCATTCATCGCCCAGCACGCGGGCGGACCGACGCACGGGTCAGGTCCAGTCCTCCACAGCCATGCCCCCCCGGACCCAGTGTAGCGACTTGTGCTTGCAAAGTGCAAGGACGCTTGCTAAGCTGCCGTGCAGAGGTGAGCGTTGTGAGTGTTGCGGTCGTCTCAGACAACTTTGCGACTGAGGTCCTGGAGGCTTCCGAGCCCGTCCTCGCCGACTTCTGGGCGACTTGGTGTGCACCGTGCCGCGCCCTCGGACCCGTCATCGAGAACCTGTCCAAGACATACGCCGGCAAGGTCAAGGTCGTGAAGGTCGACGTGGACCAGGCACCGGATCTGGCCGTGCAGTATGGTGTGCGGTCCATCCCGACCGTCATGCTCTTCAAGGGCGGGCAGCCCGTGGGCCGCTGGGTCGGTGTGCAGCCGTCGGCCACCTATAGCAAGGCCCTGGATGAGCATCTGGACTAGACCCCGCGGGGCGGACCGGCAGGCGCAGGAGCCGCGTGGCCGGAGTGCGAACGTGGGTGCATTCCGGCCATTGCGGGAGGGATTCGGGTGCCCACGGTGATGGTGCAGGCGCAGGTCCCGGGTGCTCCACGGGCGGCGTACGAGCTGGCCAAGGACATGGAGGCATACCCACGTTTCATGAAGGACGTGGTCTATCTCAAGGTGCTGCAGCGGGAGGAGTACGCCCAGGTCAGCGAGTGGCATGCGCGCTTCCAGGGCAAGATCCTGCGCTGGAAGGAACGCGACGTGTTTGACGACAAGGCCCTGACCATCACCTATCAGCAGACCGAGGGCGACCTCCGCAAATTCGAGGGCCAGTGGACCTTCCAGGGCGAGGCCGGTGGCACCCGCATCGCGCTCTCGGTTGACTTCGACCTGGGCATCCCCATGCTGGCGCCGCTGTTGGATCCCGTGGCGCGCCTGGTGGTCAAGAAGAACTGCGAGGACATGTTGGCGGGGATGCGGGCGCAGCTTGAGGCCTGACCGCGCCGTTCGCGAGAAGGGGAGTTGACTTCAGGGCTCGCCATTCCCGTCCCGCGGCGGGATGACGCCGCCATGGCGAGCGAACATCGAGGGATCAGGCGCATACCCCGAACCCTGCCCATCCTAACGTGTGCGTGTGGCGTGGCATGTACGCGTGCAAGACCCAAAACGGTGGTTCCGTCTTGGTGGGATGCCCAAAGTCGGTTCACCTGGCAAAACGTGAGCGTCAACGCATGCCCAACGCCGACTTGGTGTTCTTGACCTGGGCCTTGAGCCAGGCGTGCCGTTAAGACATGGCAGAAGCCTGATCTGAAGTGATAGGTGTAGATGAACTTAATGGATTTGGCATAAAGTTTGAGGCCATCGAGTTTGCCTCGGCCTTGGGTTGCACCGAGCGGAATCCAGTTGGCAGCACGGTAGCTAGTCGTTCGCGACCAGGCGTGGCCGTGAGGCGATCGCCGCCACCTGTTGACGGACGGTGTATCCCACCCCGGCCCTTTGTGCCCGGAGCTTCGCCCGGCATCCCAGGGCGTGGTTGGGCTTGGCCTCAACTTCAAGTCTAGCTCACCTCTCTGGATCTCGCGGCAACACGGCACCTGGTGGGGGACCGCTGCCGGACCCTCCCAGATGCCGGGCCTCGCCCTGAGCGCGGGTGCGGACGCCGGGGACCCCGAGGGTGACACGCGATGCTGGAGGGGTTCCTTCTTCGGCGGCGGAGGGCCGCCAGCCCTGCGTGGGCGACGGCGTTCGCGAGGTTGGCACGCGACGGGGCTCTGGCCCGCCGTCCGGGCCTCCGCGCGGGCCGGCCGCACCCATGCGCTCGGGGACTGAGCCCGGGGCCGCCGCGGCGCGACGGGCCCGCGGCCCAGGAACGCGGAGCGGTGCGGCGAATGAGGCGCTCATCGCCCCAAAGGCGCGGGAGGTGCCCGGATTTGGATCTGTCCCGTGGGACCCCGCCGGACCTTGCCATGTGGGTGCGGCTGACGGACGAGCCTGGCGCGCTGCACGAGCTGACGGGTGTCATCTCCCGGCATGGCGCCAACATCGCGCATATCGACATCACTGATCGCCAGGATGGCCGCGTGCATGTGTATGTTGAGCTTGAGCGCGTGGCCGACCGCGCGGCGCTCCTGGGGGATGTCGAGCAACTGACCGCGGTGACCCAGGTGCAGACCCCGCCGAGCCTGCACGACATCTACGGCAAGCGGGTCATCGTCATGGGCGGCGGGGCCCAGGTGGGCCAGGTCATGCTGGGGGCGGTCTCCGAGGCGGACCGGCACAACATCCGCGGAGAGCGCATCTCGGTGGACACCATCCCCCTGGTGGGCGAGGAAAACCTCGCCGCGGCGGTGCGGGCCGTGGCCCGTCTGCCCCGCGCGGCGGTGCTGGTGCTGGCCGGCGCCCTGATGGGCGGGGAGGTCACCCCGGCGGTGCGTGAGGTCCGTGAGCGGGGCATCATCGTCATCTCGCTGAACATGGCGGGAAGCGTACCCGCGGCTGCGGATCTGGTGGTGGGGGATCCCGTGCAGGCGGGGGTGATGGCCGTGATGGCCATCGCGCGCACGGCCAAGTTCGACATCCGCCGGGTCCGCGGCCGCCGCTTTTAGTGGGGAGGGGATCCGGTGGCCCGGTACTGGCATGCTGCCGACGAGCGCTCGGGATACGTGCGTTTCTGCACCGCGGGGGAGGACCTGCGGCTTCTGACCTTCGGGACCTGCCGTCTGGGAGACGGCGAGCGGTGGACCCAGGCCAGGGGCCCCGAGGAGACCCTGGCCGTGATTCTCTGGGGCCGGGTCGACGCCCGGGCGGGCTCCCGATCCTGGGAGGGCCTCGGGGGCCGCGCCTCGGTGTTCGCGGGCCCGGCGACGGCCGTCTATGTGCCCCCGTCCACGGAGTTCCAACTCCAGGCCCAGGGTGGGCCGGCCCTGGTCGCCCTGTGCCAGACGCCCCTGCCCGCAGGCTCGGTGGCGCCAGAGTCCTACGTCATTGGGCCGGAGGAGGTGCGCGTGCAGCGGCGCGGAGCTCCGGGCTTCGCCCGCGATGTGCATGACATCCTGGATGCCCAGCGGCCCGCGGTGCGCCTGCTGGTGGGGGAAACCTTCAACGAGATCGGCAACTGGTCAAGCTATCCGCCCCACAAGCACGATG
>JAKAUG010000163.1 GCA_021827805.1 Bacillota bacterium
GCCCGCGGACCGGCTGCCGGGCAACCGCCCGCTGATCAGGAGCCTGAGGGAGCTGGGGGAGCGGCTGGGACTACCGGCGGTGGCCACCGGGAACGTGCACTATGCCACCAAGGAGGAGGCCTGGGTCAGCGACCTGCTGAGCTGTGTGCGTCTTGGGTGCGATCTGGCTGAGCTGCCGGCGGCGCGCGCTCCGCAGGCGTTCAATGCGGAGCGGTACCTGAAGGATGCCGCGGAGGTGGCCGCGGCGGTGGGGGATCCGGCCGCGGTGGCACGCACCGCCGAGGTGGCTGCGCGCTGTGCCCCCGCGCTGCGGTTGGGGGAAAACCGTTACCCTCATCTGCCCCTGGCCAGCGGTGTCCCCCCCGAACAGGAACTGCGCCGGCTGGTGTCCGCAGGGGCGGCCTGGCGGCACGGAACACCGGTGCCAGCCGCCGTTTGGGCGCGCCTGGAATACGAGATGGGGATCATCACGCATCTGGGATTTGCAGATTATTTCCTGTGTGTGGCGGATGTGGTGCGCTGGGCCCGCGGGCAGGGCATCCGCGTGGCGGGACGCGGTTCCGCCGCGGACAGCGCCGTGGCCTATGTTCTGGGCATCACCGATGTGGACGCCGCGGCTCGGGGCCATCTGTTCGAGCGCTTCCTGTCCACCGAGCGGGCGGAGGCCCCAGACATCGACCTGGATTTTGATGCGCGCCACCGCGATCGGGTGGCGGCGTACGTGGTGGAACGCTACGGCCGGGAGCGGGTCGCGGCGGTGGCCGCCCACAACACCTGGAACAGCCGCTCCGCGGTGCGCCTGCTGGGTCAGGCCCTGGGCTTTCCCGCGGGGGACCTGGACCGGCTGGCCAAGCGCATTCCCTACGACGTGGCACCCTCCGAGCTGCGGCGAGCCCTTGAGACGGTACCCGAACTGGTGGCGCTTCCGGGGGCCGGCCGGCGTCTGGACACGCTGATCCGCGCGGTGGCCGCTGTCTCCGGCCTGCCCCGCCACCTGGCCACCCACCTGGGAGGGCTGTGCATCACCCCCGGACCGGTGACCGACCTCATGCCGGTACAGCGTTCGGCCAAGGGCGTGGTGGTGGCCCAGTTCGACAAACGCGATCTGGAGGCCCTGGGGCTGTTGAAGCTGGACCTGCTCTCCCTGCGGACCCTGGGAGCGGTGGAGGGTGCCCTGCGCCTGTCCCAGGAGTGGGGTCAGCCGGTGGAATACGAGCGGATTCCGGTCGACGACGAGGCCACCTTCCGGCGGTTGCGCCGCGGGGACACCGTGGGCGTCTTCCAGCTGGAATCCGCAGCCCAGCGAGCGCTGCAGGTCCGCCTGGGTGCCCGGGAACTGGAAGACGTGATCGCCTCGGTGGCCCTCGTCCGCCCGGGGCCCATCAAGGGGAATATGGTGGACCCCTTTGTGGAACGCAGGCAAGGGAGGGCCGAGGTGAGTTATCCGCATCCGGGACTGGAGTCGATCCTGCGCCGGACCTATGGGGTTGTGGTCTACCAGGAGCAGGTGATCGCCATCGCCACGGCCATCGCGGGCTTCTCCCCGGGGGAGTCGGACCGCCTGCGCCGGGTGATGTCGCACGCGCGCTCCCCGAAGCAGATGGAAGAGATCGGGCAGCTGTTCTGCCGCCGGGCACGGGAGAACGGGGTCGATCCGGCGGTGGCCCAGGATATCTTCGCCTGCCTGCAGGGCTACGCCTCCTATGGCTTTCCCGAGGCGCACGCCGTGGCCTTCGGGGTCACCGCCTACCGCACGGCCTACCTGGTCGAGCACCGTCCGGCGGCCTACCTCGCCGGCCTGCTGGACAACCAGCCCATGGGGTTCTATCCCGTCCACAGCCTGGTCACCGAGTTGCGCCGGCGTGGTATCCGGGTGCTCGGGCCGGACATCAACCTGAGCGGCCGCAGTTGGGCCACGGGGGCCACCCCGGTGCAGCTCAGAGCCCCGCTGGGTGTGGTCGGCGGGATGCCCCAAGCGGTGGGCGAGGTCCTGGTCGCCGAACGGGAGCGGGGCGGGCCGTACGCGGATCTGGCCGATCTCTGTCGCCGGGTGCCCTCCGCGCCCCAGGATGTCCTGCAGACCCTCATCCTGGCCGGGGCCTGCGATGTGTGGGCCAGCCCCCCAGGGGGGCGGCGGGAGCTCCTGTGGTCGCTGCCCGGTACCCTGGAGGCGGCCCGCTCAGGCGGGATGCCCCTGGCGGAGAGGCCCGGTGTGCCGGGGGATTTCGCGCCGCGGGAACTCTGGTTGCTGGAGCAGCGCCTACTGGGCTTTTCGCCGCGCGGACACGTGATGCAGCTCTGGAGGTCCTCCCTGACCGAGCAGGGGGTGCTGCGCACCGGGCAGGTGCGTTCCGCGCCGGACGGAACGCGTCTGGAGGTGGCGGGGGTTCCGGTCCGGCCGCACCGTCCGCCGACCCGCTCGGGTCGCCGGCTGGTGTTCCTGGCGCTGGAGGATGAGGAGGGCCTGGTGGAGGTGATGGTTCCCGAGCACGTCTACCACCGGGACGGGGCGCACCTTTTCCCGCCTCCGCCGGTGCTGAGCATCCAGGGCCAGGTGCGGCGGCGCGGCAACGGGATGAGCCTGGTGGCCGAACGTGTCCGCGCCTGGCCGGCGCGCGGCGTCTAGCCGCGGCGTCCGGGGATGGCCCGCAGCAACTGCAGGTACCCTCCCACCGTGCGCGCCACGCGCATCTTGCTCGGTCCGCTCTTGCGCTCGTAGTGCAGCTCCAGCGGTACCTCGGAGCAGCGTGATCCGCTCCTATCGAGCCGCAGGAGGATCTCGGCCATGCAGGCGAAGCCCTCCGTTACGACCAGGCCATCGGCGCCATAACGTTCCAGGGCCTTGCGCAGCGCCCCCACACGGTAGGCACGGAACCCGCAGGAGTAGTCCCGCACGCCCGGCACGGGCCGCAGCACGCTCAGCAGGGTGCTGACCCCCCGGCTCAGCAGCCTGCGGTGCAGGGACAGCCCGAACTCACGGCCGCCGGGGCAGTATCGGGACGCCACGACCACGTCGTTGCCCGCGGCCACCTGGGCGCACAGTCTGGGGATCAACGCCGGGTCATGGGTGTTGTCTGCGTCCATCGTGACCACCACGTCGTCGTCTGCCAACGGGGCGGCCGCGACATTGGCCAGGGCCGTGCGCATCGCGGCGCCCAGCCCCTGGTTGCGTTCATGGCGCACCACGGTGGCCGGAGGGGGGCCCTGCCAGCGCTCCACGATGCTGGCGGTGTTGTCCGTGGAACCGTCGTCCACGACCAGCACGCGGTCGATCCCAGGGATGCGTGCCGCTCGCTCCAGCAGGGGCGGCAGAGCCCCCTCCTCGTTGAACGCGGGTATCGCCAGCACCGTCTGCATCCGCGCGCCCCCCGTGGCCAAGCGATGGTACGTCCTCTTTCCCGGCACACGGACACCGACCCTCACCTGTAATACACCACCGCTGGGCCGTGCGCGTGGGTCAAACGGACGTACCCGCGCCCCCATTCGCCCAGACATGTCCATTGTGCCGTTTGCGCGCCATCGCCATGCCTGCGGAGTTGCGCGCGCGGAGCTCCACCCTTCGCTGGTAGGGGCCACCACCGCCGCCCCGCGGCCGTGGGCCGGCACGGCAGATCGCGCTGCCGATCCGCGCCGCGGGGCAAGCGCACGCGTTCCGGAGGGGATGCGCCCCGGTGCCCTGGCGCGCTCAGTGGCTCGTGGTGCCAGCTGGCGGAAGGGACCAGACCTGGAGCACGCCCGGGGCCTGGCTTGGGAAAAGGCCCTGCAGCGAGGCGGCGCCCCCCGTGACCACGGCCAGATAGGTGACGCCGTCGACGCGGTAGGCAAGGGGCGCGGTGCCGATGGGGGCCTGTTGCCGCTGCTGCCAGACCTGGTCTCCTGTCTGGGCGTCCAGGGCCTCAAGCAGGCCGTTCTCCTGGCCGAAGACCACCAGCCCGCCGGCGGTGGCCAGCACGCCCCCGATGGGAGGGCTCGGCGTGGCCACCTGCCAGACGATGCGATCACTGCGCACATCGATGGCCGTGATCGTTCCGGTCCAGTGCGCCCCCGGAACACCCTGCTGGCCTGTGCCGAAGTCCGGGGTGTTCTGGGCATGCTGCGTGGGCGCCCCCAGGAGCTTTTCCGGGCCGTTGATCCCGGCTACGAAGACCAGGTGCCGGCCGGGGTCGTACGCGGACGGCCCGTAGTTGGCCCCTCCGTCCGGACCCGGCCATTCCAGCGTGCCGCTGGGGGTTGGCGGACTGTGGCCCTCCTTCACGAAGGCCACCGGTTGGTCCAGGGCGGTGCCGGAAGCGGCGTTGTAGGGATACCAGTACCCGTCCTTGCCAGCCTCGCCCACGCCCGTGCCCTGTGTCAGCGGAAACAGCAGCGGCGGAGAGGCGGCATCATAGTCCCAGAGGTCGTGGGGTACCTCCTGGCTGGCCCAGAGGAGGGTGCCGCGGCTTGCGTCGACCGCAAGGACGCAGTCGGTGTACAGGTCTGGTCCGGGCCTGGTGGCTCCGAAGTAGTCCGGGGACGGATTGCCGGTGCCCGCGTACAGCGTGTCGGTGCTGGGATCATAGACCGGCGTCGTCCAGACGGTTCCCCCGCCGTGGAAGCCCAGGGCGGCCATCCACCCCTGACCATCCGCGGGGACGGTGTACAGTTGCCAGAGCCGGGCCCCGGTGCTGGCGTCGTAGGCGGCCAAGAATCCCCGGGCTCCCTCGTCCCCACCCGAACCGCCCACGAAGACCCTGCCGTCCACGGCGAGGGGAGCCATCGAGCCGAAGTAGGCCTGGCGCGGGTCCGCCACGGAGACCGACCACAGCGGCTCCCCGCTGGCGCGATCCAGGGCCACGAGGTGATCGTCCGCCGTGAGGAGGAAGACGCGGTTGCCCAGCACGGCCACCCCCCTGCTGATGAGGGGCGCCCACGCCGGCGGGTGCAACGGGCCCGGGGTGTAGCGCCACAGAACACGGCCCGTGGTGGCGTCCACCGCCAGGACGGTGTCGCCCGTGGTGTCCAGGTAGAGCACACCGCCGACCTCCAGCGGATATGCCTCCTCAGGCGTGCCCGCCGGGCCCAGCGGCACGGAAAAGCGCTGGACGAGCCGCGCCACGTTGGTCGGATCCAGTGCCCGCATGGGCGAGAAGTGTTGGCCCTCCAAGTCTCCGCCCACCTGCGGCCAATCCACGGACAGTGCCTGTGCGGGTGTGGACCCGGAGGGATGGCGCGGGGGCGTGGCGGCAGTGCGCTGGGCGCAGGCCGCCAACGCCAACCCCACGAGCGCCACACCCCACCGCGGCGTGGCCGTCACTGGACCAGGACCGCCTGACCCCAGGCAGACGGATTCTGCTCCGACACGCCGGCCGCCGCCCAGGCGATGGCCTGGTTCTGGGTGCTGCCGTTGCTGTAGGTGTCGGTCGCGGGATTGATGCCGATCACCTGGCCGGTGCCGGGCGTGGCGTGACAGTCGGCCCAGGGGACGGCCATCATGACGTCATAGCCCCCCGAGACCTTGTTGACGTAGGCCTTCACACCACTCGTGCTCTGGCCGGGGAAGGCCCAAACGCTGGCCGGCTGGCCCAGCGGCACATCGATCTGGGTGTCGTTGCTGGCCATCGTCGTGTTGGTGCCGTTGTCGCCGGATAGATACAGCTCCATGGCGTCGGATAGCCAGGGGGTGGCGGTGTTCGCGTTCGCGGGATCGAACCCCTGCGGGTTCTTCACCACCTCGAGCACGTAGAGGTTGCTCGCGTCCCACGCGGCCTGGAAGCTGGCCGTGAACCCGGAGGGCATCTTCCCGGCCTGGATGTACGGCATGGGCGTCGCGGTGGCGTTCTTCCAACAGGGGTCGGTCGGGTCGGCCGCGGGCTTGGGTGTGCAGAAGTGCACGTTGATCGACGGCGAACCGTTCCGCTGGGCGTTGGGCTTGGCCGCGATGGGAGGCTTGGCCGCCCCGTTTGCGGCGGACCCCGTTCCGGAGGGCGTGCCCGCGCCGCCAGCCCCGCCGCAGGCCCCCAGAGCCGCAAGGGCCAGGATTCCCAAGACCGTGAGCGGCCTGTGCCAACGTGCGGGACGGAATCCCAGAAGCTCGTGCATGACGCATCCTGGTTAGAAAAATGTGTACAAACCGATCTCTCGGCCTTCCACACCGTCCGCCCGACCAGGTTTTCGCCCCTTTCGGCCTTGGATTTGCCCCTCGCGGGGCTGCAGGCAACAGGCGGACTCGGGTTACGCGGCAACCGCCGCGCCCGCCGGAACTCCCACCCGGACCGGAGAGCGCTTGCACGGCCCGCGTCCGTGGCCAGGATCGGCACGGTCCCGCGCGTCCGCCCCTTCCCAGGTCCCCGGCGGCCAGTGCGGCCCCCCGATGGGTTTCCCGCTGGCCCCACGAACATCGCCCGTCCCGCGGGACGGTTGCGGCATCCTTCCCTCGGAGCCGCGTTTGCCACATGGGACGCCGCCGGGATGGGCGACCGGCAGACCCCGGTATTCCGGCCACATCAGGGGGCGTTGCGTCTTTTTCACACCCCGCCAGGTGGGTTGCTGGTATTCATAGCCACCAGGAGGGCCGCGCAGGCCCCTCGCAACCTCTCCGTGCCGACTTCTTCGGCGCGCCTCATGCAGAGATGGGGGCAACTGCTTCAACCTCCCCTTTGAACGGACCGGCGCCGGCACGGTGCCGGATTTATCCATTCTCCCCTGGAGGGAGGGCTCCTGCGCCACCCCCGCGCAATGTGGTCGTGGATCGCGGGTGACAACCGCGTCACCCCGCCACTGGGCCCCGGCCTCTGGAGGATCCTGGCCGCGCGCCGAGGGTCCGCGGCACATGGGGGAGGTTGGGCGCGGCGAGCGCCGAACCCATCACGGAACGCCGCCCTCCGTCGGGCACAGGGTGGTGATCCGCCGTGCGGACCCCGGGAGGGGCCGGACAGGAGGGCAGGGCTTGGTCGGCGGATCCGCAAGGTCACAGCGCCAAGCCGATCATGATGCGAGTGGCTTTCACCACGTATTCGACACCGGGTTGGTCTCTTGCGGAAGCCGCGCAAGTGGCCGACAGCATGGGGTTTGACGCCCTGGAGATCCGGGCCGGCCGGACAGGCGGCATCACCGCCGACAGCGCTCCAGAGCAGTGTGCCCAGGTGCGAGCGCTGTGCGCGGACAGGGGTGTGGCCATCTGCGCCGTCGGCACCGGGTGCCACTTCGTCGTGGAGGAGGCGGAGCGCCGCAGCCAGGTCCAGGAGGCCGCCCGGTTCCTGGAGGTGGCACGTGCCCTTGGCGCACCGGTGATCCGAGTCTTCGGCGGGGCCTTCGGTCCCGAGGTGGGTGAGGATGAGGCCGTTGATCGTGTGGCCCGTTCCCTGGGGGAGCTGGCGGGCCCGGCCGAGGCGACCGGGGTGCGCGTCGCGCTCGAGACCCACGACGGTTTCAGCGCCGGCGCCCGCGTGGCCCGCGTGCTGCAGCGGGTGCCGGGCCCCTGGATCGGGGCCTGCTGGGACTGGTTGCACCCGTTCCGCGTCGGGGAGTCTGCGGCCCAGACGGCCGCCCTGTTGCGCGGTCGCGTCGTGCATGTGCACAGCAAGGATGCGCGCAAGGGTCCGCAGGGGCACTGGGAGGCCGAGCACTTTGGCCGCGGTATCCTGCCCGTCGGGGATCTGTACCGGCAGTTGGTCGGACAGGGCTACGGCGGTGCGCTGTCCTTCGAATGGGAGCGGGGCGGAGATCCCGAACCGGCGGAGGCCCTGCGGCAGTACGTCCGGGGAATGCGGGCCCTTCTGGGCGCCCCCGGTCTGTGAGCTCAGCGGGGCTGGGCCGCGCGCCTGCTTGCCGGAAGTCCGGGGTTGGCGAGCGGGCGGCGCCCCGCGGGGGTTAGACTCTGCACGTTAAAGAATCCGCATCTCTCGACTTATAGCAGTCGTATGCTCAGGTGATGAAGGTCAGTATTGGCAAGGCTGCCGAGGAACTGGACGTGCATGCCGACACCCTACGGCGGTGGGATGAAGATGGGCAGGATCAAGGTGGAGCGAACGCCGACGGGCTTCCGCCGCCTCTGAATGGACCCCGCCCTCAACGAACTTGCCAGGGGGCGGTGTCGCTCTATCCAGGCGGTCGAACCCGCCTCGCAACGACCACAATCAGCACGACGCCCAGCAGTGCCGGGACGCCCACCGTATGGTCATTGGCGTTCACCCCCTTGGGGCCGCACCGCCGGACGGCGGGGGTGACTCACGACTGCCGCTCCCTGTCGGGGTTTGAC
>JAKAUG010000472.1 GCA_021827805.1 Bacillota bacterium
TTTGGGGGGGTCGTGGGGCAGGAACTCGGGCGCGTCCTGCGCGATCAGCGCCTCGGAACCCCGCGCCGCGAGGCCATGCTGGACCTGGTGGAGCGGATCGAGCTTCCGGAGTTGGCGGCCTTTGTGCACGCCGTGCTGCAGAGCGAGGAACTCGGCGTGCGCATCGGCAGCATGCTGCGAGTGCAGTCCGATTCCCTGCGCACACAGCGGCGGCAGCGGGCCGAGGAGGAGGCCGCCAAGGCGCCGATCAAGATGGCCTTTCCCCTGATCTTCCTCATTCTGCCCGCACTGCTCACCGTCATCCTCGGGCCTGCGCTCCTGCTGGGCCTCCGGACGATGCACGGCCATGGCGCGTAGGGGCTGGCCGGCCCCGGATCTGTCCCGGACGGTGGTCCTGGCCGCCGCGGCCGTCATCGCCCTGATCACAGTGCGGCAGACCCCGGACGACGCGTTCTGGCAGCTCGCACTTGGTCAGCACATCCTCCACCAGGGCCTGCCGCCCCGGGACACATACTCCTGGACCGCGTTCGGTCACCCTCAGGTGGTGACGGAGTGGCTGTTCGACGTCCTCCTGGCCCTGGCCACGCGCCTGGGCGGGCCGGGGGTCTGGCTGTTGACCTGGGCTTGGCTGGCCGGCTTCGCCGTCTGCGCGCTGGAACTGCTGGCCCTCAGGACCCTTGCCCGCCCCACGGCGGCGCTGCTGACCCTGGGGCTGCTGCTGGTCGCCGCGCCGTTTTCGCCCCCCCTGCCCCAGCTCGCCTCCTTCACCCTCTGGGCCGGGCTGCTCCTGCTGCTCGAGACGGCTCGGCGCCGGGGGCCGCGTCCTCTCCTCCTCGTGCCGCCCCTCGCCGCGCTCTGGACCAACCTGCACGGCACCTTCCCTCTGGCTGTGGCGCTGGTGGCTGGCGAGGCCCTGCTGGCCAGCCTGCACCCGCGCTGGGGGCGCCTCGCCTGGCGCTGGCGGGAGGGCACGGCACGCTGGCTGCCCGCCACGGCCGCCGCCACGGCGCTGGCCACCCTGGCCAACCCTTACGGTCTGGGGCTCTGGAGGCACGTGCTGGCGCTGGGCACGAGCCACTTCCACCTGACCTACGTGGCGGAGTTCCAAAGCCCCAACTTCCATCAGGGCTGGCCCGCCCTGATCCTGCTGCCCGCTCTGACGGGGGTGCTGCTGGTGACCGCGGTGAGCAGGCGGCGGCTGCCCGCCAGGGAGGCCCTGCTGGCCCCCCTGGCCATGGGCGGGATACTCTGGGCCGTGCGCCTGGCGCCGTATGGAGCGCTGCCGCTGGCCGCCCTGGCCGCCGCGGCCTGGCGGACGGCGCGGACCCGGGCGCATCGTCCGTCGTGGCCCTTGACCCTGATGGCCGTGGCCGTGCCGGCGGCGGTCTGGGTACACCTCCCGCCGCCCCCCTGGCCGGTGACGGCGGGCCAGCCGGTGGGCGCGGCCGCCTACGTGCGGTCGCACCTCCAGGGACACGGCTTCAACACCTACCAGGAGGGCAGCTACCTGCTCTGGGTCTGGCGGGGCCATCCGGGTGTCTACATCGACAGCCGCGGGGACCTGTATCAGGGCACGGGCGTGCTCAGGCGCTACGCCGCGCTCGAGCAGTTGAAGGTGGACCCGAGCCGCACCCTGCTGGGGCAGGGGGTGCGCTGGGCCCTCCTGCCATCAGGAGGGCCGGTCGCGCGCGTGTTGGCCCTGGAGGGCTGGCGAACCGTCTGGGCGGGCCCGCACGCTCAGGTGCTGGTGCCACCTGCCCAGCCGAGGGCCAGTGCCACGGCCAGTGCGGGATCCGCGGCCGCGGCGGCCCCGGTGAGCACCCAGGAGGAGGCTCCCGGCAGCAGGGCCTTCACCTCGGAGCCGAACCGGATGAGCATCACCGTGGGACCGAAGAGCGCGGGACCCACGCCCTCCTGGCCGGCCGGCCAGAGCAGCGCGCGGGCCCGGGCGTAGAGCGTCGCCTGCGGGGCCCACGAGGGGAGCGCCTCGGGCTGCAGGTTGGCCTGGCCAGACCACCAGAAGCCGCCGGAGAGGACCAGGAGGCGCTCGGGACCGGACCCCGCAGAGATCCAATACAGGAAGGGGTCCTGCTGGGCGCCCGAGGCCAGCAGGTGCAGGCTTCCCAGGGTATACAGCTCCGAGCCCGCGCCGGCGGCCTGGGCCTGGAGCGACGTGCCGTTCGCCTGCCCGCGGCCTTCCCGCGCCAGCAACAGCAGGGCCCGCTGGAGGATGAGCACGGCCTGCGCCCGGTCGAGCCCGCCGCGGGGATCCAGGATCCCGCCACCCTCACCCTGGATCAGGCCGTCCGCCACCGCGGTGGTCAGGACCTGCAGGTCCGCGGCGGACAGCCCGCCGAGGTCCTGGAATGGCATCGCGGTCTGGGCCGGGGGCAGGCCCAGGGCAGACACCACGAGGGAGACGGTCTGCAGCCGGCTCAGGGGAGCCGTGGGCCCAAGGCCGGGAGGGAGCAGCCCCAGCGCCTGGGCCTGGCCCATGAAGCCCGCGGCCCAGGAGGCCGTCCCGGCCGGGGCCGCACCGGAGTCCGGGGTCCAGTCCAGGACCCGGCCCAGAAAGGTGACCATCTCCTGGGTCTCGACCGGCGCGCTCGGCGAGAAGGTGACCAGGGACGTGCCCTGCACCACGCCCACCTGGTGCAGGGTGGCCGCGGCTCCCGCGGCCCAGGCGTCCCCGCCCATGTCTTGAAAGGGCCAGAGAGGATCCGCCGTGGGCGCGGCGCCAAGCCCCCCGGCCGCGCCCGCCGCCAGCGCCTGGGCCCAGGTGTAGCTGACGGGGAGGGGCCCACCTGTCCAGTTCAGGTAGAGTTGCGCGGACGAACCATCACCAGACGGCCCCCCGGGCAGGGCGGCCGCCCCGAAGAGGCCGGTCGAGCCGTAGGAACCCAGCATGACGTGCCGGTGCCCCCAGCAGCCTGGCGCGGTGGGCCCGGTGCAGTCCAGATTGGGCGTGTTCTGGCTTCCCCCCCAGCCGTCCAGGTACATGTATCCGTATGTGGCCACGGCCGGCTGCAGGTCTCCGGCCCAGTTGGCCCCGTAGGCCCACCCCGCCAGGGAGGAGGGGGGGGTGGGATCGGTGTTGGCCTGGGCGCCGAGGACGGCGGCCGCGTTCAGGGCGGGGCTGACGGCCACCAGCGGCGGCAGGCCGGCCGCGATCCTCTCCAGGTTGGCCAGGACGAACTGCTGGTCCACGTTGTTCAGTGTGGCGAAGTTGGCGGGCAACACCAGGGGCTCCTGCCCCTCCAGGGCACGCGCGTAGTTGATGGCCTCAAGCGCCGCCTGCTCGCGGGCCGGGGTGAGGGCCATCCACTGCCCGGTCGTCGGGTCGTAGCCGCAGTATCCCTGCGTCACCAGGCCGTTCTGCTCGACACAGGGCTCGTCAAAGTTCGGCAGGGGCGGGATGTTGCTGGGCGGATCCCCCGCCAGGGCACTGGCCGGTACCGCGACAGCCACCAAGAGCGCCAGGAGCAGCGACGCGGGCCTCCGCAACGGGCACACCCCCACTGTGGCATTCGCCTCCATGCGGACCGTTGCGGGGGCTCCTCTGCCCGAAGCATTTGGGACCTGGAGAACTCGGGGCGGACTCAGGGAAGGGATCCTCGGCATGGGCACGAACAACAATCCCGCTGTCGGACAGGGAGATCAGCCGCGGGAGCCCGTCGATTGATGTCATCTTAATAGGCCTTTGCCAAGATGGCATCCGGCGAAATTGTGGCCTCACCTGCATGGACGGCGCCCGGATGCGGGTGTGGTGCCTCATTCCCGGTTGCCCTGCTGGATCGAACCGCGTGCGGACACGCGTCGCGTCTGGGGCCCAAGCAGAGCCCGAGCGCGGGAGTGGCCGCACTCGGGGGAGCGGAGGAAACGCCTTGAATGCCGCCGTTGCGGGAAGCCCCCATCCCCCACGGCCCGTGGGGATCCCGACCCGTCGTGAGGTGCTGCGGCTGGCGGCCGGCGCTGCCGCCGCGTTGGGGAGCGGGCTGCTGGCCGGCTGCGGCGGGCGCCCGACGGCCGCTGCCACGGTGATCACCCTGCGCTTTGGCACCTACAACTGGGGAGGCACGGGCCAACGGCTCCTCGCCGAGGGCGCCCAGCTCTTTGAGGCCTCCCACCCGGGCCTGCGGCTGCAAACCTCCGCCGTGGACAGTGAGGACCTTACCGCCCTCCAGGCGACCGCAGTGTGGGATGGCACGGCCCCCGACGTCTTCTGGGGCCAGGACTTCGGCAGCCTGGCGACAGCCGGCGCGCTGCTGCCGCTCGACGACTACCTCACCCGGGACCATGTGCCGGGCACCCTCTGGCCGACGCCGCGCGTGGACGGTCTGCGCCGTAACGGGGTGCAACTGGCCCTGCCCGCCTACACCGGGGTCACCGCCTACGCCGTGCGGCTCGCGTTCTGGGATGCGCTCAAGCGGCCCCGCCCCAGTCCCAGCTGGACCTCCGCGGAGCTGAGCACCGAGGCCGCGGCCCTCACGCGGGGCAGCGGTTCCGTGCGCCGTTACGGCACGAACCTGCAGTGGTACAGCAACTGGCTCGGGGACAACGCCTGGGCCTTCCGAGCCTTTGGCGGCAGGCAGATGGCACCCGGGGGCGGATCAAGCTCGCTGTCCATCGCGGGTTCCGTGGCCGCGGGGCAGTGGCTGTATGGACTGATCTGGGCGGGGCAGGCCTCCAGCCGGGACCAGCAGTGGCATAGCTCCGTGCTGACCAACGATCAGGCCGCGATGCTCGTGGTCGGTCCCTGGAGCGTGGCCAGCCACGCCGTGAACTTCGGGGACCGCTTCGCGTGGGACTACTACCCCTTCCCGGCCTTCCCCGCCGGCCCCACCACGTACGCCAACGGCGACTTCTTCGCCATCTCCTCGCGCACAACCCACCCCGAGCCGGCGTGGGAGCTTCTGCACTGGCTGACGGCGGAACAGCCCTGGCAGCGCTGGGTCCTCCAGGCGGGTCTTCTGCCGCCGGGGCTCCTGAGCATGTGGGACGAGTGGGAGAGCCTCCTGACCCAGGTGGCCCCGGTGCTGAAGGGCAAGGCCCTGCATGTGTTCAGCGACGGAGCCCGGGGCAACCGGGCCTACCCCCAGGAGTATTACCGTGTAGCCGACGACAGGGCGCAGAGCGTTGCGGCCGGTTTTGTCTCCGCCCTCTGGAACCGGCAGATGAACAAGGTCTCCGACGCCTTCCAGGCCGCGGATGTCGCCATCAACGGCACGCTGAACACCGGGGCCGCCAGCAGGGCCCAGGCCCAGAGCGCGGTCAGGGCCGCCACCGCGGCCCTGACCGCAGGCACCGCCCTGCCCGCCCCCCCAGATCCCAGCGTGGGCAGCGCCATGGCCACGGCGCCATCCAGCCTCTTGAGCGTCAGCACCGGGCAGTACACCGTGGTGGGCAACGGCGCGGGCATCGAGGGCAGCGCTGACGGCTGCGTGTTCTGCGGCTCCATCCTGCAGACGGAGAAGTGGGAGGCCAGCTGCCAGGTGTTGGCCCTGGAGGACGGCTCAGGGCCGAGCGTCGCACCCGAGGCCCAGGTGGGCCTGATGGTGCGCTGCAGCATGCTGCCCGACGACCCCATGCTGGCGATCGCCGCCAGCGGCACCCAGGGTCTCGTCCTGACCTCCCGGCCGGAACGCGGGCTGCCCTCCCAGAGCTGGACAGGAGCAAGCGCCCCCGCTGGGGGCCTGCTGAGCCCCTCGCTCCTGACGAGCGCTTCCGGCAGCGGACGAAAGCTGCGCCCCACCTGGCTGAAATTGCAGCGCGACGGCCGCACCTTCCGCGCCTACAGTTCCCCTGACGGCCAGCATTGGGTCCAGGCCGGCCCCACCCTGCAACTCGGACTCGGCGGGCTATGGGTTGGGGTGTTCGGCACCGCGGCCAACGCCAGGGCCGGCCAGACGGTGCGCGCCACGGTGAGCAACGTGACGCCCGCGCCCACACGGGTGGCCCAGGTGGGCCTGGCCTGACGACATCCTGGCGGCCAGGCCAGGCGGGCGAGGGCGATGCCCCCGCCCGCCTGTGTGCCATGTCAGGCCCGGTGCGCCGGTAGCGCCTCGAGCGGCGGTCTGTTGCCGAACTGCACGGGCGTGGTCTCGGGGCTCGGCGCGGCCCAGGCGACCGCATTCACCAGCACCCGTTGCACCAGTGGCTGATGGTAGATGGGGAACGTCTCGTGTCCAGGGCGGAAGTAGAAGACGCGGCCCTGGCCGCGCTGGTAGCAGCAGCCGTTGTGGAAGCTCGCGCCCCCCTGAAACCAGGAGCAGAACACCAGCTGGTCCGGGGCGGGGATGTCAAACCGCTCCCCATACATCTCCACGTGTTCGAGTTCGATGCACTCCGGCAGGCCCCGCGCGATGGGGTGGCCGGGCTCGAGCACCCAGATGCGCTCCTTCTCTCCGGCCTCACGCCACTTGAGGTTGCAGCTGGTGCCCATCAACCGCTTGAAGATCTTGGAGAAGTGCCCGCTGTGAAGCACGATCAGTCCCATGCCATCCCGAACCACCCGCTCCTGCACCCGCGCGACGATCTCATCCTGCACCTCGCCGTGGGCCATGTGCCCCCACCAGGTCAGCACATCCGTCTCGGCGAGCACCTCCCGGGAGAGCCCGTGCTCCGGCTCGTCCAGGGTCGCGGTGCGCACCTGGTACCCCGCCGCCCTCAGGGGAGCCGCGATCGCCTCATGGATCCCTGAGGGATAAATCTGGGCCACCCTGGGATTGCGTCGCTCGTGCCGGAACTCGTTCCAGACCGTCACCCGGATCGACACTGCCCATGCCCCCCACACCAGCCTGTGTCTAAGTTGCTTCGGCCAGCCGCCCCGCCATCCTGCAGGCGTCCCGGCGCCGTCCGGCCGCGACAGGCCACGGGGCTCCCCGTTCGGCCGAAACGGCCCTCCTGAAAGATGTTACGGGGGTACGCCGGGTTGCCGCGCTCGGCAGCCGTTTCAGCGTCCCGTCGCCGATCCGAACCTCCAGCACCGCGGCGCCCGCGCCGCGGATCCGTCGGTACCCTTCCACCTCCGAGCCAGGAGCCCCACCGCTGCCGCATACCGGTTCGCCGACACTGGGCCTCTGACCGCAACCTGGGAAGGATGCGTATCGTGGACAAGCCGCACCGTGGGCTCCGGAACCACGCCCCCGCACCCTGTTCACCAGGCGCGGCCGCCTTTCGCCGCATCCCCTGGGTATCCGCCGCCAACCTCCGCTGCTGAACGCGCCCGGCTTGAGGAGGGGCTGGCGAAGATGCCCATCGGTCAGCCACGGGCGTCGGGATGGGCGGGACGCGCCGGATCGAGCGGCGGATGCCGAGAGCACGCCAGTGCGAGCGCAGACCAAGGGCGATCCCCGCACCCGGTGTGGGGGCACGGCGCCCTTGCAGGGCAGTGGCGGGAGCGGAACTGGGCCGCAACCGTCGCCTCGCCCGTGGTCGAGGGCCGGTGTGGAGCGCTCGCGGAGGACCCCCTCGGAGAACGTCGATGCCCGCTGGCAGCCCGGTTGGCGCCCCCAGAGGCTGGGAGGCCGGATGGAAGAAAGGTCGTCGGCGGGTGGCCTGTCCCCCACCTCGCGTCTCACGGCGGGTGAGCGGCGGCAGAGCGCGGCGCCTGCCCTTGGCGCTTCATTTCGGAACACCGCAAGACGGGGTTGCGGCGCGAAAAGGGAATCGTTGACATCTACACCGTGTTCGTCTAAGCTGTTGGTGACCATTACGCGCTCCTGTCCCGGATCGAGTGCACATCATCGGCACGCCGCAACACCGGACACCCTCCCCTACACTGGGGGCGAGAGGGCGTGAGTACAATGCCCGACGACCGCGCAACCCCGCACCAGCCGGATGGGGGCGCCGAGGATCGGATCAGCCACACGCTGATGCTCTTTCAGAGCCTCGGTGACATCCGCGAGGGCATCGGAGAACTCCGTGCCGGACTCTGCCGCGTCGAAGACCGGGTCACCGGTGTGGAAGCACGGGTCGCCGGTGTGGAAGCACGGCTTGAGGATGTTCGCCAAGAACTGGACGGTAAGATCGAGCGCGTCGGGTTCGGAACCCTGCGCTGGGCCGTTGCAACCTTCTT
>JAKAUG010000287.1 GCA_021827805.1 Bacillota bacterium
CAGCCCCTGACATGATTTCCTAACCATATCGTGTTAGGACCGAAGCGCCGGGCTTCCACACCCACGGTTCAATCTACCGCTCCGAAAAGTCTTTGCAACCATGCACACAGACTCTTCTCGCATTCTGTGAATGCGGGAGCGTTTCAGTCCGAAACCGGCCGCCGCAACGGTCGGAAACAAGAGCCCATGGTAACGGGAACGGCGCATGGTACACTGTCGCCGTGGCGGGAAGCCATCGGGCGTTTGGGCGGGATGTACGCTGTACCGCGCTTGGATCAGGCGGTCACGATGATGCATTTCCTCCCCCATTGGCCTGAGGCAGCATCATGCAGTTCGACCGGATCATCGTCGACCCGCCGACCCCGGGGTGATGCCCGGCGTGCCCTGGATCTGAGGGCTTCGGTTTCCCGTGGCCACCATCATCGGCACGCTGGCTGTCGGCATGGAGGAGGCGGAGTTCGTGCCAGGACATCCTGGCCTGGAGCCCGCATACATCCGGCGGGCGCTGGGGTGTGGGGTCGCGGCGATCAGCGAGCGACACCTTGCGCTCGCGGTGGCACACGGATGAGGGCCTGTGACCTGGATGGAGTTGCCTTGTCGGGCGGTTGCCCTGGGGCCCGGGCCACGGCCCGCGGAAGCTGCGGCTGGATGAACGGCCGGCCCGATCCCGACGCGCCAGGCAAGACTCGCTGCCGTCGGCCGTCGAGATCCGATGGGCGGGCGGGTGCCGCGATGGAAACAGCAGAGGATTGGCTCAGCGAGCCCGCGTCCTGAACAGACCACGATTCAGGGGAGGGGCACGACCATGCCGGAGGCAACTGATCCGCCGCCCGCGCCAGGCGACCCCGCCATTGGCAATGATCCTGAGCACGCGCTCGCCTCAGCGCTCGCCGAGTGGCTTGACGACATCGATCGTCCAGGTGACTTCTGCGCCTCGGGAGCATGTGAACTCCCATCGCCGGGCCTGTGGGTCGAGGGCATCGGCCCGGTGGCCCTACCGCTGATTCCCTTTCAGGCCGAGCAATTGATCAGCGTCGCCGAACAGGCGCCCTTCGGACGGGGCGCCGAAACGGTGGTCGACACCGACGTGCGGCGCACCTGGCAGATCCCGGCGGCCAGGGTGGCATTCCATGGGCGCAGTTGGACGCAGACGCTGGAGGGCATCGTCCGCCGTGCCACCGCGGGACTTGGGGTCGGAGGAGAGGTGACCGCCCAACTCCACAAACTGTTGCTGTACGGCGAGGGCGGCTTCTTTCGTGAACATCGCGACACCGAGAAGGACCACGGGATGTTCGGCACCCTGGTGATCGTCTTGCCGTCCCCCCATGACGGGGGCGAACTCATGATCCGCCACCGGGACCGCGAGGTGACCCTCGACCTGCGCGCCAACGATCCGGCAGAGGCATGCTTTGCCGCCTTCTACGCCGATTGCCGTCACGAGGTGAAGCCCGTCGTCTCAGGGTACCGGTTGACCCTGGTGTACAACCTGTTGCGCCAGGGCAGCCGCCCGGAACCGCCGGTCTACGACGAGGAACGGGACGAGCTGGCCGCCCTGCTGACTGCGTGGGGTGAGGACGACCCGCTCAAACTGATCTATCCCCTGGAGCACGCCTACACCCCAGCCGCGCTGGCATTCGATGCCCTGAAGGGGGCCGACTCGGCGCGGGCCATGGTCTTGGTCGGCGCGGCGGAACGGTCGGACTGCGAGGCCCATCTCGCCCTGGTGACCATCCGGGAAAGCGGGAGTGCTGAGCACGGAGACGACTACGGGCACCGCCGACGGTGGTATGAGGATGACGTTGAGGACGATGACGATTTCGAAGTGGGGGAGGTCTTCGAGCGCACAGAGGAACTCTCCGAATGGCGCCGCCCCGATGGAGGCGATCCCGGACTCGGACCCCTTCCGTGGGAGGAAGACGAGTTGGCCCCGCCCGGTGCCCTGGACGACCTGGAACCGACGGAGCAGTCGTTCCACGAAGCCACAGGCAACGAGGGCGCCTCGTTTTCCCGCACCTACCACGTTGCCGCCATGGTCGTCTGGCCCCGCCGTCACCGCTTGGTGATCCTGGCTCAGGGCGGACTGCCGGCCACCATGCCCGCCCTGGCGGCTCTGGCGCATGCGTGCGGCGGCGATCGCGCCCGGCCGGAGTGGGCGGATGCGGACGCCTTGGCCGACCTGATGATCGAGTCGTGGCCATCCGAGGCGTGGCAGGTCCCCAAGGAAACCGGACCATTCCTCGACCTGTTGGCCACGCTTGGCGACACGGAGCGGATCGCATCCTTCATGGGCCGGGTCGTCGCACCCGGACACTTTGCAAACGCGGACGCGGGCGGCGTGGCCAGTGCTCTCCACGTGCTGCCACCCGCGGAGGCTGTGGGTCTCTTGACGCACCTCGTCAGCGGGACCGCCGCGCTCGATGCCCGGGCGGCAGTCCTGGCGCGTTGCGCTGATCTGGACATCACTCCGGCTGCCGCTCGCCTCGTGGAGTCGCTACCCGGACCGACGCCTCCCACCAACCGGTGGGGGCAGCCTCAGGCGGTGCCGCCCTCCGTCGTCATCGACCTCGTCAGGGCGCTGGCGCCAACCGCCCAGGGCTTGCTGGAGGCGGCAATCGACACGTTCCTGGCGTGGCCGGCCACGTGGGCCATGGACTCGGTGCTGATTCCCGCCGTGCTCCAGTTGGGCGCCACGTCACCCCGCCTGCGCGAGGCCTGCGTCGCCCACCTGAGATCCCGCATCGCGATCCCACTGTCCCCACCGCCGGACTGGGCCCGCGCCGCCTCTCTCACCTGCCGCTGCCAGCAGTGCAACGACTTGGCGCGCTTTCTCGCCGATCCCGCCAAAGGCACTTGGCAGTTGAAGGCTCCGGAGGCCATCCGCTCCCATGTGGCCAGCACGATCATCAACAGCCAGTGTGACCTGGATACCGAGACCGTCACCCGGGGCCGTCCTTATACGTTGGCCTGCACCAAGAACCAGGCCAGTCATGAGCGGCGCGTGCAGCAGCGGCACGCCGACCTTGCCCTGTTGGAGCGCCTATGACATCTGCAGGGGCCGAACGGACGCCGGGGGTGAGTGGCACGCCCTCCTCGCGCCACCCGGATCTTCGTGAACGTCGGCGCCCGAGAGCTACTTGCTGCATCGGCCAAGCCGAGACGCCAGCGTTGGCGCGGTGGCCCCAAATGGGCGCAAGCCCCATCGCCGTAAGGAAACGCGCCACAGGGCGCGTACCCCTAGCGGCAGGACTCCAGCGCATCAGGCACCGGCCACGGGCGGCCCGGAGACGAGACGGATGCGCGGAGAGCAAAGCATTCCCAGAGCCGTGCGCGTGGCAGCGATGCTTTACCTCCCTGCGCCGTTGTCCCCGCAAGGCAAAGCGCAGTTGGCGTAGTCGGTTTACGAGCAAGGGTTGGGAGATGAGGACTGTCGACTCCCCGCAGTGGCGGAGACTCCGGCTATTGATAAGATGATTGCAGAGGGGGTTGCCTCCGTGGCGGAGATGTCGCGGGCTATGTAGCAGAGTGCCCGGCTTTAGGGGGATCACGCAAGCTGCCACGTTCGAGCAGCTGCTCGATCATCTCAAGGAAGCGGTTGCGCTGGCGATCGACGGAGAGGATCACGAGGCGTTGGGCCTCACAGCGCACCCCATTGTGATCCTTTCCATGGAGTTGGTTGCCGATCATGCCCAAGTTGCGCCGACTGTCTGGGGAGGATGTCGTGCGGATCCTTCACGGATTCGGTTTCGAGACGATCGGCCAGCGTGGGAGCCACATCAGCGCGCTGGCCCGTACTTGAGAAATGGCCGCGTCGCCGCGTGGTGCTCCTCGGTGGAACGCGCCGCCCGCCGCCCTCACCCCACTCCCCCGTCCCAGGGCCCCGCTCCGGCGGTAGCAGCCGATCCAGGGTCGCCAGCGCCCGTCCCTTTCCGCACACCCCCTGCACCATATCAACATGGGTCGCCTCCTGCCGCGTTCGATCACCTGAGCCGATGGCAGCGGTCCCGCCCTTGGCGCGCCAACCGTCACGCAGGGCGTTCCAGCACTGCCTGCCACGTCTCCGTTCCGGGCGACCGTCGACCCGCCCAGAGGGCCGCGGCCCATCTCAGCCCCCCACCAGTTGCCGCCACCACACCCAGGGCCAGCCCACGCGCGCCACGCCTCGACCCGCCAGCAGGGGGACCTCCCCCGCCAGCTGGCCGTCGAGCCGCAGGGTCAGGGTTCCCACGACCTGGCCACGGCGCACCGGCGCCTCCAGGCGCGCGGGGAGGGACCGGGTGACCTGGACGCGGGGGAGTTCATCGAGGGCCACCGAGATGCCGAGCGACCCGCCGACGATGATCGGTACCGTGGCCCGCGGGTCCGGCGCCAGCGCCACCGGCAACTCGGCGAATTGGGCGCCCCGCTGGGCCGGCGTGAGATAGCTGAAGTGGGCATAGCCCCACTGCAGAAGCCGCATCGCGTCGCCCCAGCGGTCGTCGCTGTGAAGCACGACGGCGATCAGGTCCTGCCCTCCACGGGAGGCCGAGGCCACGAGACAACTCCCCGCCGCGCGCGTGGTGCCGGTCTTCACACCAGTGATCCAGTCATAGGTGAGCAGCAGGCGGTTGGTGTTGTGCAGCTCGCGTCGCACCTCATGCTGCAGGCGGTCGCTGCCAGACATCTCCGCCTGGGCGGTGTCGACGACGCGGGCGAAGTCCGGCACCGCCAGCCCCGCACGCGCGATCAGGGCCAGATCGAGCGCGCTGCTGTAATGCCCGGGCGCGGAGAGCCCGTGCGGATTGTCGAAATGCGTCGCCTGCAGCCCGAGCTGCTGGGCCTTGGCGTTCATCAGCTCGGCAAAGGCGGGCACGGACCCGGCGACGTGCTGCGCAATGGCGACGGCCGCGTCGTTGCCGGAGGGCAGAAGAAGACCGATGATCAGCTGACCGAGCGTGAACCGTTCCCCCGCCACCAGGTGCGCCGAGGATCCCGGTGTGGCCGCCGCCTGCGTCGAGACGGTGACGACATCCCCGAGGTGTCCCCGCTCAAGGGCCACCAGAGCGGTCATCATCTTTGTCGTGCTCGCTGGCGCCCGCGGCTGCAGGGCCTGTCGGCTCCAGAGCACGCGCCCGCTGGTGGCATCCAGCAGCACCGCGGCGTCGGCGGTGATCCTCGGCGCGCTGGCCACATCGGCTGGCGGGGGAATCACCGTCGCCGCGGCAACCGCGGGCACCGCGCTGGACCAAAGGCATGCGGTCAGGGCCACCAAGCAGGCGAGCGGCTTTGCTTGCATGGGCCTAGCATGCGCCGCCGCCGCTCGGCCTAAGCCGTCGAGGTGCCCGGCAAGGTCGCCAGCGACGCCTCGAGCCAAAGCTTCTGACCATCGGGCGGGGGCAGCGATGGAGCCGGCATCCCGTCGATGCGCACCGCGGTCAGGACGGCGGGATCCCAGACCTCCACCTCAAGCTGGTGCTGGGCCTGGTAGCGGACCTGCCCCGTCCCCTGCTGCAGCACCTCGTCGGTGTATTGCGTGGCGCCGTCCACCCAGCGACGGGTGCGCGTGCCGCCCTGCCACTCCAGGGTCAACCGGATGTCGGTCTGCCCCCCGACCAGGTACGCCAGATGCCAACCGTCGGAGGCCTGCTGGCGGGATGCGACCTCCAGGGAGGGCCCCTGGCGCGCCGAGGTTCCGGACTGGGACGCACCAGCGGCGGCGGCCGAGGAGGTGCTGGCCGTTCCGGTGATGGGGCCCAGGGAGCGCCGCCCATGGAACAGGTGCCAGAGCGTGGCCCCCGCGGCGACGAGGATCAGCACCGCCAGGATGCCGAGGAGCAGGCCGCGGCCCCGCCGGGCCGGTCGCCGCCGTGCCCGCAGCACCTTACGGCGCGCGCGCATTCGCCTCCTGGCGGCTGCGGGCCCCTCGGCCGGGGGCGCCACGGGGTGACGCACGCGCTGCCCCTGCTTCAGCGTCTCTACAAGGGCTGCGCCATCGAGCCCCAGCACATTGCCGTAGATACGCGTGAACCCCTTGACGAACACCTCGCCCGGGAGCGCGCCGACACGCCCCTCCTCCAGAGCCGCCAGGAAGGCGATCCGGATGTGGGTGCTCTCCGCCACCTGCTCCAGGGACAGCCCCTGGCGCTCGCGCGTCGTGCGCAACTGCGTCCCAACCTCAAGCAGGTCCGGGTCCACGCCCATCGGCGCCGGACCGCCGCCCGACATGTGTCAGCCGCTCCCTCCGGAGGCCGTGCTGCTGCCCGTCGCGGACGCGCTGGGCGTGCTCGCGGCAGAGGTACCCGCCGTGCTGAGGATCTGGCCCAGCTTGGAGATCTGGCTGGCAAAGCCCGCCAGATCTCCCGAGCGCAGGGCCTGTTCCGCCGCCGCATAGGTGGCGCGCGCCTGGGCCAGGGTTGCCGCGTTCAGGCCCGTGCCGGGCGTTGTGCCGCTGCTCGCCGAGCCCGTGCCGCTGCTCGCCGAGCCCGTACCGCTACTCGCCAAACCCGTGCCGGTCGTCTGGGACGTCCCCTGGCCGGTGACACCGGGCGCCCAGGGCAGCGGACCAAAGATCTGGGCCAGGGCGCTGTCCAGGGAGTTCCCCATGGCGATCTGCTGCCCGCCGTAGTCCACGATCACCCGCCGCAGCGCGGGCAGGCTCGTCGCGGACGCCGTCTGATACAGCGGTTCGACGTACAGGATCGAGTTGCGGATCGGGATCACCAGCAGGTTTCCGCGCAGGACCTGCGAGCCGCCCTGGGACCACAGCGTCAGGATCTGGGCCACCGCGGAGTCCTGGTTGATCTGCGATTCCACCTGCAGCGGCCCGATGACCGTCTGTTCCTTGGGAAACTCGTAGGCCACCAGCTTGCCGTAGTTGCTGCCGTCCGAAAAGGCCGCCATCCACGCCGCCATGTTGTCACGGCCGGCGCCGATCGGGGTGAAGGGCTGCATGAGCACGAACTGCGGCTTGGACATCCCGGGGAACTGCAGGATCACATAGTAGGGCGGGATCGGGGTGGGGTTGGTGCCCACCGAGACCTCCTTGGCCGCGCGCCACTGGTCCTCGTTGTTGTAGAAGACGGTGGGATCCGTCATGTGGTACTTCGCGTAGACCGCGGCCTGCGTGGAGAACATGTCCTCCGGGTAGCGGATGTGGGCGCGCAGGTCGGACGGCATGGCCGCCAGGGGTTTGAACACTCCGGGGAAGATCCGCTCCTCGGTGCGGATGATGGGGTCGGTCGGGTCGGCCACATAGAACGTCACCGTTCCGTTGTAGGCGTCCACGACCACCTTCACGGCGTTGCGCATGTACGAGACCTGGTTGCCCGAGGGGGTGATGTACGGGGTCGAGAAGGGATAGGCGTCCGAGGTCGTGTAGGCGTCGACGATCCAGTACAGCCGGCCCCCGGCGATCACCGCATACGGATCGTGGTCGTACGTCAAGAAGGGCTGGCCCATCAGGTTGGGCAGGCTCTGGTTGAGGGCCCGGTAGATCAGCGCCCGCGACCCCGGGCCGACCTGGTTGCTCAGAAGGGTGTTGTAATCCCCGACCCACATGGAGAAGAGCAGGCGCTGCCACCAGCTGCCCACCGGGATGCCACCCGTGCCCGTATACTGGTTGTAGGCATCCGTCTCGCCCTGCGGGTGGTCGAACTCGTGGATCTGCGGACCCACCAAGGCGTACGCCGTGGTCTGCTCGCCATAGTACACCCGCGGCTGGGTCAGCGTGATCCCCACACTGCTCTGCTCGCTGATGTTCTGCAGCCAGAAGTCGGGCATGCCCTGGGCCCCGACCTGCGAAGCGGGCACGACCACGGCCCCGTATCCGTGCGTGAACTTCAGGTGCTCGTTGACCCACGTCTGGTTCGGCAGGCTGGCGTAGTTGATCTCGCGCACGCTGAGCAGCACCTGGCGGTACTTGCCCTGCAC
>JAKAUG010000026.1 GCA_021827805.1 Bacillota bacterium
CCGATCTGGTACCGCCATGGATGGGTGGCTATTTCCTCCTGGGCAGGTGTCCACCTGCACATGGGCGAACCAGGGCGGGCGGCGCGTCCACCACGCCTCCCCGCGGGAGGGGGGTCCGAGACCCGGCGCGACCACAGACCCCCCTGCCCCCGCGAGCCCTCTCGTGGGGTGCTCGGCGCCGATCACCCGGCGCATGAGCCCGTCACCTGGATCTCCGTCCCGGTTCCCTGAGGTATGGGGCATGAACGTCCACCCTTGAGGAGGGAAACCGCTTGCCGGAGGAGCCTGCCCCGGCCCCGGGTCCAGACGGGGGACTGGATCTCTGCCTGGCCACGGACCTCACGCTGTCCGGCCACGCCGGACGGGAGTGGCTTGTGGTGCGCGACGGGGAGGTGCGGGTCCTCCGCGCGGCAGGGCTCTGGGGGCCTCTTGGCCCGCCCCACAGCGCGGAGCCGCGGACCCTGGACGGTCGGCACCTGCTCCTGGCGCCGCCGCCTCCCCCGGAGGCCGAGGTCCGCCTGCGCCTTCCGCTGACGACGGTGAAGGGCTGCCACGTGGAACCCCTGGTGGGAGCCGCCGCGCTCGTGGCGGAGACGGCCGAGGGCCCGCGCACGCTCCTCCGCCTCACGCCAGCGCTCTCCGCGGACTTCGGGCTCGGCAGCCGGGCCCTGACGGCGCTGGCCCGACACGAGCAGGTGGAGATCGACCCGCGCGATCTGCCCCGCTACTGCCCGCGCTGCGGGCGGCGCCTGCCCGCCAATACGGGGGTCTGCCCGTCCTGCGTGCACCGCGGGGCCGTGCTGCGGCGGATCCTGTCCTATGCCCAGCCCTACCGTCTGGGAACGGCCACGGCGGCTGCGGTCATGCTGGTGGGTACCTTCATCGCGGTCTGGCCGCCGAGGATCATGGGCTGGATCACCAACGCGGTCGTCAAGGGGATCTGGGTCCGGCCGGACCTTCTGGGGCGCGGCGTGAGCGCGCTTGTGCACATGGTCGTGCTCCTGTTGGCGGCTCAGGCCGCGGGCATCGCCCTCACGGTCTGGCGGGGCAGGATCGCCAACCGGGTTGGCTCGCGCGTGATGGGCGACATCCGCAAGGAGCTCTGGTCCGGTCTGCAGCGTCTCTCCCTCTCCTACTTCGACCACGCCAAGGTGGGGGAGATCACCAACCGCGTCAACGTGGACACCGCCCGCATGCAGGAGCTGCTCACCGACGGCCTGCAGTACTTCGCGGCGCAGGTCGTGCAGCTGATCTTCGTCCTGATCATGATGTTCTCGATGAGCTGGCGCCTTGCTCTGGTGGCCGTGCTGCCAGGACCGGTCATGGTCCTGACCTCCTACGTCTTCTGGCCGGTGATCCGGCGCTACGACCGGCGCCTGTGGCAGATGGTCGCCCGGCTGAGCGTGGTGGTGAACGACGCGGTCTCCGGCATGCGGGTGGTCAAGGCCTTCGGGCAGGAGGGGCGCGAGGTGCGCCGCTTCGCCGAGGTCTCCGACCGCCTGGTGCAGCAGAACATCGAGACGAACAACATCTGGGTCACGGTCTTCCCGCTCTTCGGCTTCGTGTCCGGCCTGGGCAACGTGGCCATCTGGCTGGTGGGTGGCATGATGGTGCTGCACCAGCAGTTGGAATTCGGCACGGTGGTCACCTTCACCGGGTACATGGGCATGCTGCTGGGCCCCCTGCAGTGGATGAGCAACCTCATCAACTGGATCACGCGCGCCACCACCTCGGCGGAGCGGGTCTTCGAGGTCCTGGACACCGAGCCCGACGTGGTCGAGGCCGGGGAGCCGGAGGAGATCGGGCGCATCGCGGGCCACGTCGTGGTGCAGAACGTGCAGTTCGGGTACGCGCCGCACCTGCCGGTGCTGCGCGGAATCGATCTGGAGGTCCAGCCGGGGGAGATGATCGGCCTGGTCGGCTCCTCTGGGGCCGGCAAGTCCACCCTGATCAACCTGCTGTGCCGGCTGTATGACCCGGACCAGGGCCGGATCCTGATCGACGGCCACGACCTGCGTCAGCTGCGCCACGAGGACCTGCGCCGGCAGCTGGGTGTCGTGCTGCAGGACACGTTCCTCTTCGACGGCACGGTGGCGGAGAACATCGCCTACGCGCGCCCGGAGGCGTCCCGGGCGGAGATCGTGCGCGCGGCGCGGATCGCCAACGCGCACGACTTCATCGTCAAGATGCCGGACGGTTACGACACCACGGTGGGGGAGCGCGGGGCGCGGCTCTCGGGGGGCGAGCGCCAGCGCATCGCCATCGCCCGAGCCATCCTGCATGACCCCCGCATCCTGATCCTGGACGAGGCCACCGCCTCGGTGGACACCCAGACCGAACGCCAGATTCAGGAGGCCATCGCCCGCCTGGTGCGCGGGCGGACCACCTTCGCGATCGCGCACCGGCTCTCCACCCTGCGCAACGCCAGCAGGCTGGTGGTGGTGGACAAGGGCCGCATCGCGGAGATTGGCACGCACGACGAGCTGATGGCCAAGGGCGGGCGCTACGCGGAACTGGTGAACGCCCAGCGCGAGAATGCCCGGCTGCAAGGTGAGGTGGGCATCGGCGCCTAGGACGGATCACCAGGCCATGGTCCGGCCCGAAATGTGGCGCAGCAGGAGGGAGAGGGCATGCACCAGGACGAGGACGGCGGGGAGAGGCTCTGGCTGCCACCGGAAGCGGTGCAACTGCACAGGGGTCCCGCTGGGCAGTTGCGGGTCAGCGTGGAGACCGAGCCCGAGCGCAGCTACCTGCAGGCCACCGTGCATCGGGCCTTCCCGCTCAGCTCCCCCGAGGAGTGGGTCGTGCTCCTGGATGGGGCAGGGCGCGAGATCGGCACCATCCAGGACCCCTCCGCGCTGGATGCCCGCTCGCGGGATCTGCTGGCCGAGGAACTCGATCTCCGCTACCTGACCCCCATGGTTCAGGAGGTCGTGTCCATCGCCGAGGACGCCCTGGAGGGGGGCAGCCGCTGGAGCCCTGTGTTGGTCTGGGACGTGCTGACGGACCGGGGGCCGTTCCAACTGCGGCTGCCGAACCTCGCCGACCATCTGCGCGTTCTGGGGCCCGGGCGCCTGTTGATCTGGGACCGGGAGGGCCGGCGGGTGGAATTCCCAAGCCTTGAGGCGCTGCCGGAGCGCAGCCGCATGGTGCTGCGCCGCTATCTGGCCCTCTGAACGGAAGGGGTGGGCCTCCGCCCCGCGCGGCGGAGGCCCGGGTGACGCGGGGGGCCTCAGAACCAGTAGTAGCGGGTCAGCAGCTTGAGGCTGAACGGATCCAGGTCCGCGAGCGTGGGGATGTCCGCCCGGTTGCCGTCGCTGTCCGACAGGATGATCCGCCCGCTGTCCAGCTGCTCGATGCCCTCGTAGAGATTGGCCATGCGCAGCCGCATGGGGCCCCGGTCGGTCATCAGCTCCCAGATCACGGCCCCGTTCTGGCCGGGGGATTCATCCCACACCGAGGCGATCGAGAGCACGCGCGGCAGGAAGTAGCGCAGGCGCAGGGCCCGCTGCACCGCCTCGCGGCTCGGGTCGTCCAGGCCATCCAGGCTCGGCAGCACACCCAGCTCAACGCGGTCCGAGCGGCTGCCGTCGCTGCGCCGGCCGTCCGAGTCCATGTCCGCCACGGAGACGAGCGAGATCCACTCGTCCGGGGATGTGAGCGGAAAGGTGCGGTGGGCGACCAGGTCCTCGTGGCGCCGTCCGTTCACCGTGCCCCACAGCCGTCCCTTGCCGTCCCCGCCGAGTTGGCAGGCTGCCGGATCCAGCGTGATGAGATCCAGCCCCTCCAGGGCGGTCTCCCAGGGGTCGTGCTCCTGGGTCGTCTCCTCCAACGCCTTGGCCTCGATCATCAGGAGACCTCCTTCGCAGAGCGGCGGGGCGCGGCTCCCGGGCGCTTGCCGATCCCCTCCCGCCTCACTGGACCATGACCTCCCGCTTGCGCAGGGCCTCGTACTGCGCCTCCACGAGCTTGGCGTAGATCCCACCCTGGGCCATCAGCTCGTCGTGGGTACCCACCTCGGCGATGCGGCCGTGGTCGAGCACCACGAGCCGCGTGGCGTGCCGCAGCGTCGAGAGCCGGTGGGCGATGGCGAAGGTGGTGCGGCCCTTGATCAGCCGGGCCACCGCCTGCTGGATCTGCTGCTCGGTCTGGGTGTCGACCGAGGCCGTCGCCTCGTCCAGGATCAGGATGCGCGGGTCGTAGAGCACGGCGCGGGCGATCGTGACCCTCTGGCGCTCCCCGCCCGAGAGGCGGTGCCCGTGCCAGCCCACCTTGGTGTCATAGCCGTCGGGCATCCTGACGATGAAGTCATGCGCGTTGGCGATCTTGGCCGCGCGCATGATCTCGAGCCGCGTGGTGTTCGGCCGGCCGTAGGCGATGTTCTCCGCGATCGTCCCATCGAAGAGGATCGTGTCCTGCATCACCAGACCCACCTGGCTGCGCAGATCCTCGGGGGCGATGTCCCGGATGTCGACCCCGTCGATGAGGATGCGGCCTCCGTCCACGTCGTACAGGCGCGTGAGCAGGTTGATGAACGTGGACTTGCCGGCCCCGGTGTGCCCCACCAGGCCGATCATCTCCCCGGGCTCCACGTCCAGGGAGATGCCTCGCAGCACCGGGTCGGCGGGTGCATAGCCGAACTCGACGTTCTCGAAGGTCACCCGCCCCTGGATCTGGGGGATGGACTTGGGCTGGGCCGCTTCACGCACGTCCGGCTCGGCATCCAGGACCTCGAAGACGCGCTCGGCCGAGGTCATGGAGGTCGCGTAGTACTGCGAGAGGTTCACGAACCAGTGCATGGGGCCGGTGAACATGCCCACATAGCCCGTGAACTGGATCAGGGCCGGGTAGGACATCGCGCCGGCGTGGATGGACCGCCCGCCGAAGTACCAGAGGAAGAGCCCGCCCAGGCCTCCGATGAAGGAGAAGGCCGGGAAGATCGTCTGCCACATGGCATTGGCCTGGATGTTGCGCTGCACCAGCTCCTCGCTGACACGATTGAAGCGCCCGACCTCCTCGTTCTCCTGGCCGAAGGCCTTCACCACGCGGATGCCGGAGAGCACATCGTCGATGACCACGTTCAGCTTGCCGATCGTCTGCCAGAGACGCCGGTCCACCTTGCGGACAAGGGGCCAGAACAGCCAGCGGGCCACGATCATGGCCGGCGAGGGCGCCAGCACCACGAGGGTGAGCTTCCAGTTCAGCACGAGCATGATCGTCAGCGCGCCCACCATGCGCAGGGCGTTGGGCAGGAAGAAGGGTACGCCGTCGGTGAGGAACTGCTGCACGCGCGAGGTGTCGGAGTTGATGCGTGACATCAGCTGGCCGATCTGCATGCGGTCGAAGTAGGCCAGGCTCTGTCGCTGCAGGCCGCGCCAGACGCGGTCGCGGAGATCGCCCACGATGCGCGAGGCCACCCAAACCCCGAGCCGGGCCTGGGCGATGCCGATGATCTGGTTCGCGATCTGGATGGCCAGCAGCATGAGCACGAAATCGCCCAGGGGGCCCAACTGGATGAGGTGGGGCTTCTGGATCAGGTCGCTGGTGATGTGGCGCTGGAGCAACGGGGGCACCAGGCCGACCAGGCTGATGAAGATCACCAGGAGGGCCGCGGTGAGCATCCGGTAGCGGTAGGGGTAGGCGTAGACCAGCAGCCGCCGCAGGGCCGCGCCCTTGTCCAGGCACGTGGGGCAGACGCGCGAGGTTGTGGACAGGCGTTTGCCGCACTTGGGGCAGTAATACGGGAGGTCGCCGGGGTTGATCTGCAGCCGCTCGCCCTTGGCCAGGCGCTCCAGGCCGCGGGCGCAAAGCCCCATATGCCGCGTGAGCGTACCGGTGAAGCGCAGGAGCACCATGCGCTCGCCGGATTGCAGGGTCACCGTCAACAGGCCGTTGCCCACCTCGTGGCGGAGCTTGGCGCTCTTGATCTGGTCGAGCTTGAGCCGCAGGAGCTCCTCCGCGTCGGCCGGAGGCTGGGCGGCCAGCAACAGGTGCTCGCCATCCCACATCTGTTCGCGGGTGCGGCGCAGGTACGGTCCCTGCACCGAGGGCCAGGTGCCCGGGGCCCCCAGGACGACGACCTCACCGCCCTGGACGACGAGCCAGCGCCTGCCGAACTCGCCCTTCTCCGTCATGTCGGTCCCGGCGCAGAGGACGGGCAGGTCGTTTCCCTCACCGGACGTACCCGGGGGGGGATCCCCTTCCACGGCGTCCTCGGTCTCCGCTCGGTGTCGGTGGGACCAGAGCCCTTCCAGATTCAACGGTGTAGCCTCCCGGCGAGCCCTTCTCGGGTCTGCTGGCGCACTTCCGGCGACAGACAGAGCCTGCCACAGGAATCCCGCGTCCTCGCATCGCCCCAACCAAGGCAGGGGCTGGACCTCGGCCGCATGGCCCGGACGCTATCTCGATTCCGCAGTGGGGATTGAGAGCCGCCTCCGTAGGAGGGGGATGCCGCCCGCCAGCGATCCGGCCTCGGGCGGTCTGCCTGGGATTTCCCGTATCCGCAACCCGAGTGGCGTTGAGCGGCTCGGGGATTGGCACAGGTACCCGGGACATTAGCCCGCAGTGTGGCATCGGGATGCGGGACTGACAATGGGCTGATTTCGCTTTATTCGGCTCTATACCGAACGACTATCGTTCCCCATGGTCTCGAGGTTGTGGAACGAGGCGAACAGTGTGAGATCGTAGGCCGTCTTCAGGCCACCCGCCGCCACAAACGGCAGGCCCCATGCGCCGAGGGTCATGGCCCATCCGGACAACAGGGGCGAGAGGGAGGAGGCCAGCCCCCGTACCGAGGCGGTCAGCCCCGCGGCCGCGGCTCGCTCCTCCGGCTGCACCAGGACCATGGTCAGGGCCTGACGCGTGGGCACGTCCAGCTGGGAGAGCAGACCCCGCAGCACCAGCAGCGTGGCCGCCCACCCCAGGTGGGGCACGAGCGGGATGAGAAGCAAGAGGAGATTGGAGGGCAGGTGGGTGAAGACCATGGTTCGCACCAGACCCAGGCGCCGCGCGAGGTACGGTGCGCCCAGCAGCGACGCCGCCGCGGCGAGGTTGGTCGCAAAGAGCAGGGGCCCCAGCACCCCGGATCCCACGCCGTACCGCTCGTGGAACCACACCACCAGGAGGCCCTGCACCACCAGCCCCCCGGCCAGGGCGTCCACGGCGAACAGCGCCGACAGACGCAACACGACGGCCCGGCTTGGGCCGAGGCCTCCCCTTGCGGCGCGCGGCCTTGCGGAGGGAGCGCCGGTGTGCGGATCCTCGCCGAGGCCGGCATACGCCAGCACGAGGACCAGGCCCGCCGCCGCATACAGCCAGAGACCGAGCGCCGGAGCAGAGGCCGCTGGACGGCCCAGGGCCCGAGCCAGCGCCGGCATGCCGGCGGCGCCAAGGGCGCCCGTGGCGGCCGCGAGGGACGCCAGCATGTTGTAGCGGGCGTACCAGCGGGTCCGCCGCGCGCCCTCGCCGTGCTCGGCCAGGACCGCCTGCTCCAGGGGGAGCATGCCCCCGACATCCTTGCCGCTGGGGCTGAATGTCGCGGTGGCCGCGGCCAGGATCCAGAGCCACGGGGCGTGGCCCAGAGCCAGCGCCACGCCGCCCAGGGTCAGCATGAGCCCCTGGGCCTGCAGCAGGCGCCGGCGTCCCAGGCGGTGGGCCCAGAGGCCCACCGCGGCGCTGCCGAGACCGGACGCGCCCAGGGCAAGGGCGAACAGGCCCCCGATGGCGGCTGGTCCGAGACCGCGGTTCCGCCAGAGCAGGGGGATCTCCACCG
>JAKAUG010000165.1 GCA_021827805.1 Bacillota bacterium
AGTGAGGACACCACACAGGGGGTGGAGAGGGCGATACGCGAGACGATCGCCGTCCAAGGAGAGGGCAGGCGGGGGCGTCGGTCCGGTGCGCCGCGTTCATCCGGACAACCCGATTCGGCATGCCATCTTGGCCGGGCCCCAGGGAGTGGCCGACGCTGCCGCGCCTGCGACCGCAGGGGCTCACATCGCCCCCCCATCTCCATCGAGCACCAACACCCAGTCGTTGCCACGGCCCGCCGATGGCGCCGCGAAGGCGCACTCTCCGGGACCGGACAGACCCGCGGCCAACCACCCGCCATTCCTCGGATCGTACCAGGAGGCGTTGGCGGCGCTGCGGAGCCTCAACTTCGCCACGCCGCCCCGAGGAAGATACGCAAACACGTAACCGTGCCCGCGTGCGGCTCGGACCCCCTCGCCGGAAACGACGACCGCGGCGTCCGGCACGCGACCGAAGGAGGGCCGCGATTGCAATAGGCGACGGATGTGGAGCATCTGCCCGGCCCCGGGGAGGCCAAGCGCCTCGCGCCAGGGCATATACCCGGAATTCACCGGCCTGCCGCCGGGAGTATAGAACTGGTAGATCTCATTGCAGCCATACGTGTGACCGCATGCGCCAGCGAACAGGGCCCAATAGGCCGCCTGGCGGACATCCGCGTCGTCGAACCGCCCCAGTTCGGGCTTCCAGTTGATTGGGTGATTCTCATACGGTGCTTCAGCGTCCAGCGTCGGCTTCGGAGGCACCAGGGCGTAATCCCGCGCCACCAACGCGGCGTTGTCTTGGTCGCGCCCGCCGTGACTGGATTGGATCATGTGAAAGTCCATCCACGGCTCGCCATGCAGCCACGCCGAGGATGAGTGCCCGCCATGCGGATGGTACGTCCGCAGATGGCGCCCGCCGTCCCCCTCCGACAACCCGATGGCCATCTCGCGCCACACAGGCAGATATGGAGGCTCCGCCGGACGGTCGCCGCCCAGGATCCAAATTACGTTGGGCCGGTCGCGCAGGCGCTCGCCCAACACACGCCCGTAAACACGCGCGTTACCCGCATGAAAGATACCCTCCGGCCCGGTGCCCCAGGCCTTGGGACCGACCTTGTCGCCCCAGGTGGGCAGAACGCCGATAAAGATCCCCCGGCGTGCCGCCGCGTCGATCATGGCGTCCACGGTGCCGAAGTACCCCTCATCCGGCCGCGCCGGATCTCCGTCGGCAAAGGGCAGATGGCCGTTGGCGTTGGGAGTGGTGAGCCCGTCGAATTCGCTGACCACCACCGCCTGAATCACCGTAAAGCCCTTGCGACGCCGATCTTCGAAGTATTCCTCCGCCTCTGGCAGGGTCAGTCGGTGAAACAGTTCCCACGCCGTATCGGCAAGGTAGAAGAATGGGGTCCCGTCGGCGTGCTCGAGGAATCGTCTATCGGCGGTGACTCGCAGGTCCCCGTGCACAAAGTCAACGGACGCGCCAGCCCACTCCATTTGCCCACCCCTGCCCTATTGCGCCGTCTGCACCGCCGTGCCCAGGCCGCCACTCCGGCTGGGTCGCCCCCGAAGAGCACCCGCGCCGCCGTTCGCGCTTCGGTCCCCCGCGGTCCCGGCAACGGGCCGCATGCCCGGGAGCGCCTGGCGCGGGGTTTTCTGCTGGCGCCGGGCGCCTCCTCCGAATCGGCGGCGCACCGTTGTGCGCTCGCACAGGACACGCCCCGGCGTTGCAGCCAGCGGGAACGCCTCCGAAGCCGATCCTTGGACGTCTGCTCCAGGCAGGCCCGGTGGGGCCTGACAATGCCTGACCCCGGCCTCCACCTGCGGCCACCCGGACCGCGAGCGATCTCCAACGGCCGCCGCAGTTGGTCGCTGAAACCTGGGCGGCGAGGCCGCTTGCAGCCCCCGACCCGTTCCCGTCATGGTCGGGCCGCCCACCACGCTAACGACCCACCGCTCCAAGCCAGGGTCCCGCACCGGGCACCCGTCGCCACGGCCACGCCATCGCCCGTAAGCTCGACCACGGCTTCGGGCAAGGCGTCCGCAGGACCCGCCCGCAGGGCCGCGATGATATGCCACGACGTCACGGGATGCAGCGTGTCGACCCGGACGGACTCCGTCGCGTAGTTGCGCCCGCGGCCCCCACGGTCGACGTACCGCGTGTGACGACGCGCCTCTGATAGGACAAAGCCGTTCCGCTCCTCCAACCCGAGCACCCGGAGTTCCGCCGACGCGCCCCCGATGCGCCACCGCCACCCCAAGGGACCACTCATACCGTTTCCTGGGGAGAGGGGCTCGGGGACCCCGGTCGGATGCGCGCACCAACTGAGGCGGCGGGGCTCCTCCGCCTCCACGGCGTCGACCACGAGGAGTAACCCCTCCGCGAAGAAGGCGAAATGCCGCACGTATTCACGGAGGCGTCCCCCGTACGCCGCCGTGAGACGGACGGAAAGCAGCGCCAGTCCGGATTCGGGATGGAGGTCGACCTGGTGGAACCGGCACATGGCCGAGGGCAGAGGGTCCTGGCCGCTACCATCAACGAGAAGGGCATTGTGTCCCGCCGTGGTGTTGGGCTCATAGTCCCAGCGCGCCTCGCCGGGTCCCGTGCGGAAATAGTCCAGCGTGTACTCCCAGGATCCTACGTCTTGCAGGATGCGCTCCCCGCGGGCGAGCACGGTGAACGTCCCGAGGTCGAGGTGTGCGTGGTCCACCGTGTTCGAACCGGCATGCAGGCCCGCAAAGAAGGCATCCGACGACCAGTCAGACCGCAGCATCGCGTTCTGCGTCCCAGGGAAGAACGCCATCGGCACGGGAGCGGGCGTCGGCGTGGCGGGTGCGGTACGGGGGGCGAGCAGGGTAATTTGCCGCAGCACCGGTCCACCCGCCGGGGAGCCCAGCGTGTCCACCCCCGCCGCGGCAAGGTCCGGCCGGCCAGTCCTCCGTCCCAGAACGCCGAGCATCCACCCCCCGATCCACCGAGACACGCCATCCTCGACGTCAAAGCACCCGCCATCGGGCGTGCGCACATGTAGGCCGTAGTCGCCGGTGCGCGCGAGGTTGGGGAGCGTGAAAAGGTCAACCTGGCCTTCCGTGGCGATCCACAGGGCATCACAGAACGGCAAGCAGGCCCCGATCCCGTAGTCCCAGTACCCGGGTCCTTCCTCGTAGGAGCCGTCCTCGGGATACGTGAGCAGCGGCGCGGCGATGCGCTCCACCACGTGGACGAGCGCATCGTGCGGCCGGATGCCCACCGCCTCGACGCATTCCCACGCCGCTAGGAGGCCCAGACCAACCTGTCCGGCAATGACGGTGGGCCAGTTCGACCGTGACGTGGTCCACGCCGCGCGCGCACGGCACATCTCGACCAACGGCAGGACCCCACGCGAGGCGATGGCCCCAGCCACCAACGCCCGTTCGTTGCCGGGCAGGAAGTCCCGCGCAATGTCCAGATAGAGCGCCAAGTCCTCCACGACCCCCGCCGCAGACAGGTCGAGGGGCCGGCTGTGGGCGTGGTGCGGCGGGACCCAGTCGTCTATGGCCAACACTCGGGGGATCCGGTCTCTCACCGCATCCAGGGGCTCCGGGGAACCGTCGGCGAGGGCGAGGAGCGCGGCGGCCGGTAAGCAGGATGTCCATTGCCCTGGTTCGACGAACCCGGACTGGCTGGCCGAGACCGCGTGCGGCACGGCGTGGCCGCGCAACTGTCGGGCGAGCCGCGGATGGGTCTGCAGCGCACCCCGCACTGCTGCGGCCCACGCGGGGCGGGCGCCGGGCGGCGAGAACAGTCGGGGCCCAGCGCCGAGCCAGTCGGCAGAGGGGCTAAAGCCGGCCGCCCCCTCCAGCCATGCCCCCGGCGACGGAGCCTCGGTCCGCCCGGACGGATCATGTTCAGCCATCGCCATCGCCACTTCCCCCAGGGGACGTATCCCCGGTGCAACTGGTGCACCGGGTCACAGCCCGGGGCACGCGGGCCGCTGCGGCATGGGGCTATTAAGACAGGTTGGCTGACTGGCGTCCACGGGGCAGTCGCGGCAACTCCTGTGCCTGGACCACCATCCCGGCACCACCGTCCACGCGGCTTGCGGGAGGAGCGGCGCGTGCCACCGCCTTGCCCTGGTGGCTTCACTCCCAGCCGTAACACCGGGCAGAGGGCTATTGCGGGACACTGCCCGCGCGTCCTTTGGGCCATGGGCCCGCTCCGAAAAGTCTACGCAACCATGCACATAGACCGTCCAGCCATTGGCGGCGGCGAATGACTCCAGCAGGGCGGCCTGGCGGGCGAGGTCGCCCTGCACGGCCGCTTGACTCGTCTGCCTCACCGCACCGATGCCCAAAGCCCAGTGGAGCGAAGGCCGCCCCGTGACGCCGTGCACTCGGGGGCACCCGCAGACGGTACCCCCCCGCGAGCGGGTAGGCCGGCTTCAGGGGGCCTTCACTCCGCCGCGGTCGGCTGTGGCGAGGTGCACAAGGTGCAGCGGCGGGCGGCGACCGGGATCTGGCTCAGGCACTCCGGGCAGGCCTTGGTCGTGGGCGCCGCCGCCGGCGTTTGCTTGGTCTGGCGGTCGTCCAGTCCGGCTGCGGGCCCCTGTCCCTGGCCGTCACGCGTACCCTCAACGACGCCCTCACATTCGCGCCGCGGTCCGCCGCCGGTCGCTTGATCGCGCGCCAGGACACCGTGGCGACCCTGGTCCTGCCACCCCACCTGGCCGAATCGGCGCGGGCGGGCATGCCGGCGGAGGTCCACGTGACGCTGGACAACGTCAATACCGATTGTCGCGCACGACGTGCGGCGGGTACTCCCGCTCGCGGTCCTCTGGCTCTACCCCCAGGTCCGGGCGCAGGCCGTCCCCCTTATATGGCGCGAGTACGATACCTACCCCCGCACCACGAGCTCCTCGGCTACATCGCGGTGACTCCCCTGACGGTGGCCATCTTGATCGGCGGCCTGCTGATGGGTGGCCGGGGCATGGCCGCGACTGGGAGCGCGGCACGATCAGGGAACTCCTCCTGGCGCCGATCGCGGGGTGGGCGGTGGTGGCCGGCAAGGTGATGGCCAGGCTGGCGAGTGGCCTTCTCAGCGCCATGGTGGTGCTGGGGGTGCTGTTGCTGATCGGCGTCCGCCCGGGATAGCTGGGCGCGCATGCCGCAGGTGTTGGTCTTGACCCTTCTGGTCTTCCTCTGCCTCGCCGTCGCGGCAGGCAGCCTCTTGCGGAGCCAGAACGCCGTGACCCCCCTGGCGTTCAGCCTGGGGCTCCCGCTCTTCTTTGTGAGCGACGCGTTCGCACCGATCGCCTGGGGGACGCTGGCGAGCGCGCATCGCCCGCGCGTTCCCCGTGGAGTATGCCAATGCCGCCTTCCCGCACGCGTTCCACGGGTACTGGCCGGTGCGGGGCGGCCCGAGCCTCGTGTGGGGCGTCCTTGCCATGTGGGCGGCCGCCGCTATCGCCGCCAGCGCGCTGGCGCGGCGGCGAGCGACCGCCACGCACTGAACGGCTGGCCCTGCTGCTGACCAGGGTGTGCGAGGAGAAGACCGGTAGCACCTGGGACCACATCCGCCGCGTGATGCAGCGCCTGGAAGTGGTCACCGATCATCCGTGGCGCCCACGACCACCCATGCACTGGACCCAAGTGCTCTCACGGCTCTTGATCTGTCGATCAACCAGCCAACCCGGGCGATCTCAGCGCTGTGTGCTGGCGGCGATCAGCGGCGCCGGGTGGGGGCCGGTGCCAGGGCCGGACTTCCCGTTTCCGGGGGCAGGGTGTACCCGACATCCCAGAGGGCCTTGGCGAACGCCTCCTCGCCGCCCAGGGGCACCGCCAGGTGTCGATCCCCCACCAGGGTGCACCGGCCCCGCAGACGGCGGTCGCCGGAGAGTTGCCGTGCCAGATTCGCGTCCGCGCACTCCACCAGGCGCACCGTCCCCCGATCCCAGAGCAGGCCCACGCGCTCGCGCACCTGGGCCAACAGGTCCCGCACGGTCTCTGGGAGGGGCTGCGCGCTGCGTTCGCTCAGGAAGGCCTCCAGTTCCTCGGGTCCGCCGCCGCGTGCCGTCGCCGCCAGCAGCAGATCCCGCCGGAGGCTCCAGACGGCTTCGGAGCGGGGCGCGGCATAGCGTTCCAGCAGCAGGCGCTCCGCGGCCGACGGCGGGTGCCCGGTGCAGACCACGTCCAGGTTGGGGAGCACCTGCAGTACCGTCGTCGGCGCCGAGCTGCGTGGTCCGGGGCTGTAGGTCTCGGCGGCGCCCAGGCACCAGGCGCCCAGGGGCGTGAGGCGGAAGTACCGCAGACCGTCATAGCGGCTCAGGGCCTCCAGATCGTCGGCGCCCCAGTTGGTCGCGTAGTCGTCGCGGGCGCCCGCGGGCTCCGTGTAGGCCACGTCCACCATGCCCAGCGTGGCCGCGTACTCGAAGAGGAGGCAGAGGGCGAACCGTCCCTGCACCACGCTCCAGTCCCCGTACCCCTCGTAGCCGAAGCTCCCGTACTGCGGATCCCCCAGATACAGGCGCCAGGGGTCGTGCACCACCTCGAAGTCGTATCCGGCGGCCTGCATGAAGGTGAACCACGCGTCCACGTCGATCCAGCGGCCCATGGGGGCGTCGACCAGAGAGGCCGCCACCGCGTGACGCCGGGGCGGCACGGACGTCAGGTTGCGGCCGCCGGACGCCTGCTGTCCCTTGATGGCCTCCACCCGTGAGAACTCGTCGATGGGGCCGCGCTCCAGCCACCGCCGCCACAGGGTCTGGAGGGTCTGGGGGGCGGGCTCCTGCAGGGCCTGCCGGCCGGCACGGGTCAGCTGCAGCCGCCCGCCCGCGAGCTCGGCCAGCCCCCCGGCCTGCAGCAGCAGGGGCCAGGCGAAGGCGGCCATGGGTATGCCGACATAGAAGTCCCCGTCCGTCAGGACGGCCTCCAGGGCCTTGCAGGTCCCCGCGGTGGGGCGTCTGGTGGTCTCGCTGCAGCGCAGCGACCCCGCCTCGACCAGGCGCAGGACCGCCAGGAGGTCGGCCTGGGCGGCGTGCTCGGTGAAGCGGACGGTTTGTGTGCGCTCCTCGTCGAGATCGTCGCTCGTCTCCGGTGGCAGCTCGTCCTTGCCGACCAGCTGGGCGGGGGCGGGCACGGGAACGAGGGGCCGCAGCACCGCGCACAGGTCGTCGGGTATCCGCCACTGGCCATTGAAGAGGACCGTGAGCCAGCCGTCGCCCCGTCCCTGGGGCAGGCCCCCGTACTTGGCGGCAAACGCCCGCGTCTGCAACTGTCCGCCCCCGTGCACGGCCTCCGCGATCGCGGCGCGCGTCCGCTCGTCCATGCCCTTCACCAGCCTGGCCAGGCTGGTGGGGTCCAGCAGGTACCGGGTCAGCAGGTTGACCAGCTCTGCCTTGCGCGTGGGGGGATGAAACTGCACCCGCTCGGCCGCGGGACGCAGCTCCGGTACGGTGAGAGCCTCCAGCGCCTGGCGCAGGCTGGGCAGGGACACATTGTCGTCGCGATGGCGCGTTGTGAACACCCCCGTGTCGAGCGTGCGGGGAGCGGTATTGGCCGCGCGCCCGCAAGTCCCTCCTCGCGGTGGAGACCGGCGTGGGGCAGGGCGGCGCTGGTGCCCCGCAAGCCCGGGGCCCTGGCTGGGTGCCGCGGGCCCGCCGCCGTGGCTGCCTCCGGCCCTCAGGCGGGCGCGACGCCTCCCGGTCCGGATCCGGACGCGGCTCCACCCCGGTCCGCGCCATGGCGCGGGTGCGCGGCCAGGGGACCCGTCCGCGTCGAGTCTTGGTTGTGCGGGGCCCGGTCAAACA
>JAKAUG010000130.1 GCA_021827805.1 Bacillota bacterium
TTGGGGGACGACTATGCGGGATGGGACTGGAGCCACTGCTGCTGCCAGGACGCCAGACCGGTGGAGGCGGTCTGGGCCGTGGTCGGGGTGGGCGCGCCAGGCCGGGCGAACGCCACGGTCCTGGCCCCAAAATTGACCTCCATGGTGGAGCCCATCCTGGCCAACAGCCTCATCCCGATGACCGGGCCGCCGGTCCAGGCCGGGAACACCATGGCCTCGGCCCGGTACCGGGCGCCGGCCACGTCCACCGTCGCCCAGTCCATGGTCAGGGCCATGGTGCCGGCGACCGTCGTGACCGTGGCCGCGTGGAACACGGGCTCGGCGCCGATGGCCTGGGCCTCGGCCGGGCTCAGCAGCATGTCCCCCGCCGTGCCCGTGTCCACGAGGCACGACTGGGCCTGCCGTGAGCCGTTGGCCTCCACCATGGCGCAGGGGACCTGGATGCTCAGCGGGTCCGCATAGGGGATGACGGGCAGCGGCACCTGGACCATGCGGCCGACCCCCAGCAGCAGGGCGGCCGCTACCACCAGCACCTTGGCGCGCATCGTGGCTCCTCCCCATCCTCCAAGAGAGGCCGGGCCCTGCCGACCCCTCTTGGCTTGGCTTCCCTCGGCCTCAGTACCCAGGGTCGATGCGCGCGACAACGGGATAGCCGAGCATGTTGGCAGCCGCGCACCCGTCTCCGGGGCCGGGGAAGAACACGCGCACCAGTCGCCGCTGCCCGTGCTCGTGGTACTGGGTCCAGACCGAACTCCGGCCCATCCGCCGCCGCACCAGCCGCACCGCCTGCACCGCGAACCCTCCTCTGGGACGGCGAAGGGGCCAGCCGCTCGGCTGACCCCTTCGCCTGGTCCCCTGTCTACGCCAGCACCCGGACCTGCTCGTCGCCCTCCCAGACGTAGTGGCCCAGGAGACCGGCGGGGTGCCGGTCGTCGACCTGGGCCGCCACCTCCTCGACCCCCGGGCGGAAATCGACCGCCAGAACGGTCCCCAGCGGCCGCCCGCGGCGGTCCAGGAGAACGTCGCCGACCCGGAGCTCGGTGGCCGGCTTGGTCGTCGTGCGCGGGGCCGTCGCCTTGCTCATGCTGGGCACCTCACCTTTCGTTGGACCCCAGGGGGGCTATCCGGGCAGCGCCCAGATGCCGCGCGTCCGCACCGCCTCGACGAGGGCCCGGCGGCGGGCGGCATCCTCGTCGACCATCCGGGAAACGAACGTCTCCGCCCACCGGACCGCCTCAACGCCGTTGCGGTGGCCGGTCCGGCTCAGGGTCCGGCGGCGCACGCCGCCCATCCCCTCGCGCCCCTGCTCCGACTGCACGTTGACGTCCACGATCCACCGGCAGTCGGCGGTCGCGCCCTTGCACCGCATCAGGTCGACCGAAACGTTGGGGACACCGCAGCCCACCGCGGGATGCGCCGTCCACCATCCCCACCGGGCCCCGTCGGCCGACCGCCACGCAAACACCGATCCGAACAGGGCCTGGGCCTCTCCGCCGTCCAGCATGCCGTCCGCCTCCCTCCGTCCTGGGCCCCTGGAACGTCGGAGGGGTCGACCTCTCGGCCGACCCCTCCAGATGCCCGCCCTATGCGATCGCTTCGTCCGCCGCGCCCTCGCCACGGGCCCCCAGGACGGCGGCGATCATCGCCCGCGCCGCCTTGGCGATCCTCTCCCCGGCCGCAAGCACGGCCTTGGGCTCGGGGTGCCATCCCGCCACGTAGCCGAACGAGTACCATTCCAGGTCGGCGGTCTCCAGGCCGAGGGCCGACAGGACCACGAACGCCGTGGACTCGGCTTCGAGTTCGGCCAGCCCGCGGGGCTTGGGGTTCTCGCCAGCGTCATATCCCTGGGGATGCAGGATGCTGTGGGCGATTTCGTGCGCCAGGGTCTTGCACCGCATCAGCCCAGGGAACCGGGGGTCGACCACGATCGCGCGCGTCGCCGGCTGGTAGTACCCGTGGACGTCCGGTTCCCCCGAGTAGCGAACCTCCACCGTCAGGCCTTCGCCCTCGGCGAACCGCCGCAGGTCGGCGAACGCCAGGTCCGCGGCCAGGGCGAAGGGCTCAGGCGCCTGCGCCTGCTCGTGGCCGGCCATGGCGTCCGTCTGGGCGATGTCGAAGACGTGCTCGGCGCGGAAGCCCACCAGCACGTGGCGCTCGACCTCACGGCCCTCGGTGTCGGTCTCGCGCTTGCTGACGATCATGGGCGCCAGGATCGCCAGGCCCTTCTCGCCCTTGCGGACCTGCCGGCCGGCCGCCTGCCAGGTCCGGTACCCGGCGACCTGCGTGGCCCCCGGCGCTTGAACGGCGATGAGGATCTGGTTGCCGAACGAGTAGCGGTGGAAGCGCGCCTGCCGCCGCAGGGCCGTCTTCCAGGCCTCGGGGTTGGCCAGGGCTGCCGCCACGCCATCGCTCATGCGTCCGATGAGGCCCTGGACCTTCGCTTCCCGATCCTCTACGCTGGGCTTGGGATACCGGCCGGCCAAGGCGGTCGCCCTCCTTGGGCCCGTGGCGTACCAGCGCCACGGGCCCTGTCTCTGGCAGGCTTCTCACCCTGCCGCACCTCGCTGTCGGAACTTCCACCCTGTCCTCGCCTTGGGGGCTCGCCACCATCCCGTGGTGGGTCTTGGCCTATGCGCGAGTACCGGGGTGCTCTTTATTCAGTTGCCAAGGTCGGCGCCAGGTTCCCGGGCCTCTGGGTCCTGGCGGCTTCTGGCGCGGCCGCCGTTCGCTATGGACCAAGTATACGATGCCCGGTTTTCTCCGTCTACGCCGCCCTCTCGGCAAGGCCATGAACGATATATCATCCACATTCTGACAGGAGTGTTGGCCGTGGTGGTGGTTCCGAGGAGGGGACGGGGCCAAGAGGGGGGACTTCCATAATATGGCATTGGAGGGTCGGGGCAGGCGGTGGGGGTGACGGCGACCACGGCGACCACATCACCCACGCACGCGGGCGCGGGCGACGGCCTGTTGCGGGGGAGGATAGTCGGAGGTGTACGCGGCCACGGACCCCTGCGCAGGGGCTATCCTCCAGGGAGAGGCCCATGGACGGGCCCGCGGAGGGGGAGACCGCCGGCATGGCCCTGGCAGTACGCGGGCGCGGGTTCATGGTCGGTGGGGTGGAGAGGGTAGCGGCCAGGCCGACAGGCAGCGGCAGCTATCTGGTGCTGGTGCGGCCGCGGGGGTTCCTGGCCACGGTGGGCACCAGGTTCGTCGTGGCGGGCGGGGCCGGCGGGGCCTACGCGCTCCTCAACCAGGGCATGTCTATGCCCGTGACCATCACCACGGCATCAGGCAAGACGATCCGCACGCAGGCGATGGTGGACAGCGGATCCACGATCAGCAGCGTGGACCAGAGCCTGATGGCGAGCTCGGGGGCGGTCCCTACCGGCACCCAGCAGATCGCGGACGTCTCGGGCACCCTTTCGGTGCCGACCTACAGCGTGAGGATGCAGACGGCGAGCGGGTACGACCTGACGGGGTCCTACCTGACGGTGCTGGCGGACGACCTTCCGCCGCCGCAACAGGCTCTGGTCGGGCGAGACATCCTGCGCTACTACCAGCTGTGGTACGACGGCAGCGGCTCCTGGGCGCTCCTCGGCCAGGGCGCGCCGCAACAGCCGACGACGCCATACGCGGCGATCGCCGGAGGGGCCCTGGTAGCGGCCGTGGCAGGAGTGGCGCTTGGGCTCAGCGGGCGCATGGGGAGGTCGGCGTAGGTGGACCTGGACCTGGAGCCGGTCGAACGGGACGGGCACGTGTACTACCGGGTGCGCCGGGACCTGGTCCGGAGCAGCCGCCTGCGGGCGTTCGATGAGTGCGTGGGAGAGGCGACGCGAGATCGCCGGTACCGGGAAGAGGGTGCGGCCGTCGACCAGGCCGAGGTGGAGGCGGTCTTGGCAGAGGCCTCTCGGGAATGCGCGGCCAGGACCATGGCCCGGGTGTGAAGGCGGTTACATCGTCCTATCGCGTCCTATCGCGCGCAAGGAAGAGCCACGGCTTACAAGACCGTGGCTCTTCGCGTGGCGTCCTCCTTGGAGGGCCAGGGAGCTACGCGATCTCCCGAACGCGGGAGACCCGGCGGACACCGCGGGCCGCACCCCGGCAGGCGCTCGACGCGCCGGCCATCTTGGCCGCCTGGGCCTCGACGCTGCCGGCGCGCCCACGAAGCTTGGGCGCCATGCAGCGGTTGTAGGCCGACTCCCCGTGATGGCCCGGGAGGATGGTCTGGACCAGCGCTCCGGTCAGAGGATTGCGACGGAACCCGGGCTTGTAGCCGGTCTGCGGGATCGCGACGCGACCCATGCTATCTGCCTCCTGTAGCAGCTTCGGCCGGCCGCGACGCCGCCAGCCCGTTACTGAGATTCTAGCCCCCCAGGGAAGGCGAAGCGGGCGATGCCGGCCACCTCATCCCGCACGTCCTGGCTGGCGCCGGCCGCGGCCGCGACCAGTTCAGCCAGGGCCTGGCGGGCCTCGGCCGTCCCCGACAGGCGCTTCTGCTCCTGGATGCGCTGCAGAGTGGGGGTCAGCGCGGAAAGCCCCTCCTCCTCCGCGACGGTGGAGGCAAACCCGATGGCCGTCTTCAGGTCGCAGGTCGTGTGCTGCTGCTCGGTGCATTCGGCGTCCAGGTCGCCACCGACGTCCAGGTCCGGGGCAGCGAGCTCCTCCACCTCGGACGGATCAAGAGCGTCGATCCCGTGGGCGGCCAGGGCCTGCTCGAGCAGGGCGGCAAGCTCTGGCGTTTCGGCCGCCACGCCGATCCAGCCGTCCTCGTGCGTCACGGAGCCATGCACCACACCCTCGGCGTCCACCAGCAGCTGCACGTTGGCTTCGGTCTTGGCCATGATCAGGCAACCCCCTTCGCGGGCTGGAACAGGGCCTGCTTGAAGGCCTTTTCGGCCGCCGTGGTATCGGCCACCAGCCGCTGCAGCTGCTCGGCGGTCGGGGTCGGCTGCAGGGCGAGCGCCGCGGTGTGCAGGGCCTGCTCCGCGTCGGCGAGCTGAGTCTTGGTCATCTGTGCGCGCCCGTGGAGGTGCTGGACGAACTGGTGGCGGACCTCGCGGAGGACCGGCAGCATGTCCTCGACCAGGGCCTGCTGGTCAGACGGCAGGTCTCGGACCTCTTCCGACTCGCAGTGCGAGATGGCCGCGCCGGCACCGTCCAGCCGGTCCGCGATCTCGGCCTGGTCGCGGGGCGTGGGGTTGGCCGATCGCGCGAACCGCATCGCCTCGTCCAGCGAGGACCAGGCCAGGACCAGGGTCTTCGGCCCCGTGGGCAGGGTCTGGGCAATGCCCTGGACGGCAGGCACCACGGCGCCGATGGCCTGGAGGTCCCTGGGGCGGGCCCGGGAGAACTTCTCCTGGGTCCAGTCGTAGCGCTCGAGGACCAGGGCCTCGCCGGCCACGCGCAGGACCTGGCGCCGCGCCTCATCCACGGCGCCGGCTTGGACCGCGGCCAGGGCGTCTGCCGCGGCGCTCCGCATCTCCCACAGATGGCGGCGGGTGCAATTGATGCAGGCGACGGCGGGATCGTCCATCTCTGCCGAGTAGGAGTCGGCCGCCGTGGCCGGGGTTGCGGCCGGGCCCTGGACCGGTGCGGGGGCTGGCGCCTGGGCCGGTGGATCCGCCGGCGCCTGGGCACGCAGCATGACCGGCGCCTGAGGCATCGGCTGGTACCCCTCCGGTTCCACCGCAACCCCAGGCGCGGCCCACGGCGGCGGCGGTAGGGCCGGCACGTCGGGCATCGGCTGCCACTCGGCGTCGAAGGTCTGGGCGCGACTCCGGGACGACGCCTGCATGCCTCGGCCGATCAGCTGTCGCAGCAGCCAACCACCGAGGCTGGCGATCTCGGACACGACCTCCGGTGGCATGCGGCTATCCCTTCCCCAGCTTCGCCAGAATGCTGGCTTCCAGGGCCGGACCGTACTGGGTCAGGGCCGCGTTCACGGCCCGGGCGACGTCCACGATGTCCTGGCCGGCACGCGACTTGGCCTTGCGGTCCGCCAGGTCGGTGAGGAGCACGTGCGCCCCCCAGGCGACGCCGAGGCCGATAGTCAGCGCCCAGGGACCGTCCGCGGGCACGCCCAGATGCAGCTGAGCGTTGGCCACCCCGAGCGCCGCGCTGCCGACCGTCCCCCAGAACAGCTGGTTCTTGTACCAGGGGGTGAGCGGGGGGCTCTTCGAGGCAGAGGCTCCGGGCAACGTCACCTGGGCCGTACCCCCGCCGTTCGGGCTGACGTTAGTGGTCACAGCAGCCATGGCCGCATCCCCTCCATCGAACTCCGCTACCCTCGATGATAGGGGGGTGCGGGCGCGCCGTGGCCGCGAGCCGTCTCACGCGCCAGGAGGCCCTGGACCGCTACGCCCGCGCCCTGGGGGGCTCCCCGTCGTCCCGCCAGCGGATCGCGGCCGCCCAGCGCTGGCTGATCGACGGCGGGCCTCTCACCCGGGAGGGACTGACGGCCTGGGCCGAACGCCTCCTTGGGGAGTACAAGCCCACGACGGTCGCCTGGTACCTAGGCTGCGTCATGGGGCTGTGCAAAGCCTGCCGGCTCACCTACCCAGGTGTGAGCGTGCGGCTGGACCTGACCCCGGCCAATGTGGTGACGGCCGGACCGCAGTTCGTCTCCCGGCTGGTCAGGTCGGCGATCGCCAGCGCTCCTCCCCGGCAGCTGGGCTGGCTGGCCCTGTCCACCATCTATGGGTGCCGCGCTGGCGAGCTGGTGGCCTGGCGCCGGGAGTACCTAGCCGGGGACCGCGTGTGGATTCAGGCCGAGAAGGACTCCCGCAGCCGCTGGTACTGGTGCCCGCCGGCTGTGGCCCGGGCACTGGGCCGGGCGCTGTGGCAGCCGGTGGATGACACCGTGGTCTACGACGGCTGGGGCGAGCTGCTGGCGGCCGCCGGCCAGGCCCGCCACCGGGGGACCGCCTGGCACTCGATCCGCCACGGCCTGGTCCGCGCCATGGAGGACGCCGGCATCCCCGACGCCGCGGCGCGCCGGTTCCTGCGCTGGCGGTCGGGAGAGGACCCTCGTGACCGCATACGCCGGCTCTACGTGGAGCAGGTCACCGGGGAACTGGGCGAGGACGGCCGGGTGCAGGCGGTCGGCGCCGAGGTCGGTGGACTTAAGGATATCGACCAAGAGGTGTGGGCCAAGCACCCGTATCTCGGCCTATGGACTGGGCAAGGGGGTGTCGGAGACGGCCGATAGCAGGGACCTTCCCGCTCTGCCACCGCCACCGGCCGCGCCTGCGCCGCCTGCGCGTCTTGGCTCGGCCCCGGTACCCGCCAAGCCGCCGGCTGCGGGGACGGGGGTGCGTGCCGCCCTCCAGAGGGCCGCCCAACAGCCACCGGCGGTGGCCAGGTCTGCGCCGAGGCCGGCTACCAGGCCCGTGAGCCAGGCCCAGCCCAGGCCGAGCGCTAGGCCAGAGCCCAGCCCCCAACCCCGCGAACCCCTGCGCCCGGCCCGCGCCTCCGTGCCTCCCAGCGTGAGCATCCCCGCGGCGCCCAGGCGGAGGCCGACCGCGACCATCGTGCCGGGCGACACCGGGGCCTCGGCCACGGCCGCGGCGATCGCGCATGCGGCCCGCACCCTAGCCAGGTCCCGGCCCAGTGCCTCTCTCGCCACCGCTCTGCTGGACCAGCTCTCCGACCAGGGGGTAGACACGACCGACGCGCGCGAGGCCCTGGCGATGGCCGCTTCCGCCTCGCCGCGCCAGCGGCCAGAGGCATGGGACAACCTCGTAG
>JAKAUG010000087.1 GCA_021827805.1 Bacillota bacterium
GGTGATGAACGATCCGTACTAAGCTGGCCAGACCGTGGTCATGACCTATCCCCTGGTGGGCAACTACGGCACCCTCGGTGCGGAGGAGGAATCCCGCCGTCCCTGGGTGCGCGGGTTCGTGGTGCGCGAGGTGTGCGCGCGGCCCAGCCACTGGGGTGGCCGGGGCGATCTCGACGCCTATCTGCGCGAACGCGGTGTGCCCGGCCTTTCTGGCGTGGATACCCGCGCCCTCACGCGGCACCTGCGCCGGTTCGGCACGGTGCGGGGGGTTCTGGCGAGCGGAGAGGCGGGAGCGGAGCGGATCGCCGCGCTGAGAGAGCAGGCGCGGGCCTGGCAGCCCGGAGACCTGGTGGGCGAGGTCACGACCAGAGAGGTTCTGGAACTGGGCCGCGGCACGCCGCACGTGGTGCTCGTCGATTACGGCTCCAAGGCCAACATCGCCCGCACGCTGCTGGAGATGGGTGCTGGTGTGACGGTCGTGCCGGCCAGCTGGAGCGCTGAGGAGATCCTGGCGCTCGAGCCGGACGGGGTGCTGCTCTCCAACGGCCCCGGGGACCCGCGCCAGGTGCGGGGCGGGGCCGAGACCGTGCGTCGCCTGCTGGAGACCGGCCTGCCGATCTTCGGCATCTGTCTCGGGCACCAACTTCTCGGCCTGGCCCTGGGCGGACGCACGGAGAAGATGCTCTTCGGCCACCGCGGGGTCAATCACCCGGTGATGGATCTGCGCAGCGGGCGCGGGGTGATCACGACCCAGAACCACGGCTACGCCCTGGTGGCGGACTCGCTGGACCCCTCGACGGTGGAGGTCACGCACGCCAACCTGAACGACGGCACGGTGGAGGGGCTGCGCCACCGCTGGTTCCCCGCCTCGTCGGTGCAGTACCATCCGGAGGCCTGTCCCGGCCCGGAGGACTCCCGGCGCCTGTTCGCCGATTTCCTGGAGCTCTGCCGCCAGCGGCGCGCGGGCGCGCTGGTCGCCCGCTAGCCCGCGCAACCCGGTGGAAGGGGGCCCTCTGTTGCCGCGCCGTTCCGATCTGCACAAGGTGCTGGTCATCGGTTCCGGACCGATCATCATCGGTCAGGCCGCCGAGTTCGATTACGCCGGTACCCAGGCCTGCCAGGCCCTCCGCGAGGAGGGGCTGGAGGTGGTCCTCGTGAACTCCAACCCCGCCACGATCATGACCGACGCGGAGATCGCCGACCGCGTCTATATCGAACCGCTCACGGTGGAACAGCTGGAGTCCGTGATCGCCAAGGAGCGTCCCCAGGGGATCCTCGCGGGTCTGGGGGGGCAGGTGGGCCTCAACCTCGCGGTGGCCCTGGCGGACGCGGGCGTGCTGCGGCGCTACGGGGTCGAGGTCCTGGGCACGCCGCTGCAGGGCGTCCGCCAGGCGGAGGACCGGGAGCTCTTCAAGGCCACCATGCAGCGCATCGGCGAGCCGGTCCCCGAGTCGCGCATCGTGCGCTCTCTGGCCGAGGGACAGGCCTTCGCGGCCGCCATCGGCCTGCCGCTCATCGTGCGCCCCGCCTACACCCTGGGCGGGACGGGCGGGGGCTTTGCTCACACCGAGAAGGAGCTTGAGGAGGTCCTGCTGCGCGGGCTGCGGCACAGCCCCATCGGGCAGTGCCTGCTGGAGCGTTCGATCTCCGGCTGGAAGGAGATCGAATACGAGGTCATGCGGGACGGGCGCGGCAACGCCATCACCGTGTGCAACATGGAGAACTTCGACCCGGTGGGCGTGCACACCGGTGATTCCATCGTGGTCGCGCCCTCGCAGACCCTGAGCGACCGGGACTACCAGCGACTGCGCCGGGCCTCGCTGCACATCATCGAGGCCCTGGGTGTGCAGGGCGGCTGCAACGTGCAGCTGGCCCTGGATCCGGAGAGCGACGCCTACCAGGTCATCGAGGTCAACCCCAGGGTGTCTCGCTCCTCGGCACTGGCGAGCAAGGCCACCGGCTACCCCATCGCCAAGGTCGCGGCCAAGATCGCGGTGGGGCTCGGCCTGGACGAGATCAGGAATCCCGTGACCGGTTCGACCTTCGCCTTCTTCGAGCCATCCCTGGACTACGTGGTGCTCAAGATCCCCCGCTGGCCGTTCGACAAGTTCCGCACGGCCGACCGCATGCTGGGCACCCAGATGAAGGCCACCGGCGAGGTCATGGCCATCGACCGCACCTTCAACGGGGCGCTGCACAAGGCCATCCGCTCCCTGGACGCAGGCCTGGACGGGTGCGCCCTGCCCGGACTGGAGCGGCGGGAGACGGCGGAACTGCTGGCCGACCTCGTGCCGGGGGACGACCGGCGGCTGTTCGTGCTCTGCGAGGCGCTGCGGCGCGGGATCGGCACGACGGAACTGCACCGGCGCACACGGATCGATCCCTGGTTCCTTGGGCATCTGGAGCGCCTGGTGGACCTGGAGCGGCAGGCGCTCCAGGCCGGGGGGAGCCTCCTCGGCGACCTCGAGGCCCTGCGCCGGATGAAGGAGGCGGGACTCTCCGACCGGCGCCTCGGCGTGCTCAGCGGCCAGGGGGAGGACGCCGTGCGCCGCGCGCGCCTGGAGGCCGGCCTGCGTCCCGTGTACAAGATGGTGGACACCTGCGCCGCCGAGTTCGAGGCGGCCACGCCGTACTTTTACTCCTGCTACGACCAGGAGGACGAGGTCCGCCCGAGCGCGCGGCCTCGGATCGTGGTCCTGGGCTCCGGTCCCATCCGCATCGGACAGGGGATCGAGTTCGACTACGGCTCGGTGCACGCGGTCTGGGGCCTGCGTGAGGCGGGCTATGAGGCGGTCATCATCAACAACAACCCCGAGACGGTCAGCACGGACTGGAGTACCGCGGACCGCCTGTATTTCGAACCACTGACCTTTGAGGATGTCATGGCGGTCGTGGAGCGCGAGCGGCCGCTCGGGGTGATCGCCCAGTTCGGAGGCCAGACGGCGATCAACCTCACCGGTCCGCTCGCCAGGGCCGGGGTGCCCATCCTGGGGACCTCCGCCGCCGGGGTGGACGCGGCGGAGGACCGCGCCGTGTTCGATGCGCTGCTCGAGCGGCTGGGGATCCCGCGGCCGTCCGGGGGGAGCGCCACCTCCCTCGAAGAGGCGCGCGCCGTGGCGGAGCGTATCGGCTTTCCCGTGCTGGTCCGGCCGTCCTACGTCCTCGGGGGCCGCGCCATGGAGATCTGCTACACCCCCCAGGACCTGGAGGAGTATGTGCAAAGCGCCGTGCTGGTCGCCCAGGAGCATCCGATCCTGGTGGACCGCTACCTGGGTGGCCGCGAGGTGGAGGTGGACGCGGTCAGCGACGGCGCCTCCGTCCTGATCGCCGGTATCCTGGAGCATGTGGAGCGGGCCGGCGTGCACAGCGGGGACTCCATCGCCGTCTATCCGCCCCAGCATCTGTCCGCCGAGGCCGTGGCCACGATCGAGCGCTACACGCTCGAGATGGCGCGGGCCCTGGACGTGCGGGGGCTGATGAACGTGCAGTACGTGCTGGACCCCGACGGCGCGGAGCGGCCGGGGGCTGGAGTCCACGTGCTGGAGGTCAACCCCCGTTCCTCGCGCACGGTGCCGTTTCTCACCAAGGTCACCGGTGTGCCCCTGACGCGTGTGGCGACCCAGGTGATCCTGGGCACCGACCTCCGGGCCCAGGGCTATCCCTCCCCGGTCAACCGGCCGCCAGATCCCGGATACGTCGCGGTGAAGATGCCCGTGTTCTCGTGGAGCAAGCTCCATGGCGTGGACACCGCCCTCGGCCCGGAGATGAAGTCCACGGGCGAGGTCATGGGGGTCGGGCCGACCATGGCCGCCGCCCTGGCCAAGGGCTTCGCCTCCTGCGGCCTCGGGCTGCCCGCAGAGGGGACCAGGGCCCTGGTCATGGTGGCCGACCGGGACAAGGCCGAGGCCCTGCCGCTGCTCGCGAAGCTCTCCGAGTTGGGTCTGCGGTTTCTGGCCACGCGTGGCACCCGCGAGCTGTTGGCCAGCGTGGGCATCGAGGCGGAGTTGGCCCTGAAGCTGCACGAGGGTGCGCCCAACTGCCTGGACGCCATCCGGGACGGAAGCGTGGGCCTGGTGGTGAACACGCTCACCCGTGGCCGGCGGGCCGAGCGGGACGGCTTCCGCGTGCGGCGGGTGGCGGCCGAACTGGGCGTGCCCTGCCTGACGTCGCTGGACACCCTCGCCGCGCTGATCATGGCCGTCGCGGACCAGCGTCAGCAGTCCGGTGGTCCGCCCAGTGCCTGGGCCCTCGGGGAATACGGGCGGCAGGGGGGCGAGGTGCGCTGAGCGAGGATCTGGCGGGGCGGATCTTTGTGGCCCTCGATTTCGGCGCTCTGGACGAGGCCCTGCGGATGGCCGAGTTGCTGCGGCCGTCGGGCGTGCGCTTCAAGATCGGGCTCGAGCTGTTCTGCCGCCATGGGCCGGACGGCGTGGCCCGGATGCAGGAACGGACGGGACCGGTCCTCTTGGACCTCAAGCTCCACGACATCCCCCACACCGTGGGCCAGGCCGTGCGCTCCCTGGCCCCCCTGGGGGTCTGGGGGCTCACGCTGCACGCCGGGGGCGGTCCCGTGATGCTGCGGGCGGCCGTGGACGCCGCGGCCCAGGCGCCAGCCCCGGTGCGCTGTCTGGCCGTCACGGTTCTCACGAGCCTGGACGAGCAGGTCCTGCATGTCCTCGGGGTGCGCACCCCACTGGCCCAACAGGTCGCCGCGCTGGCGACCCTGGCGCGGGCCGCTGGCTGCGCCGGGGTGGTGGCCTCCCCGCAGGAGGTGCGCACCGTGCGGGGGGCCGCCGGACCGGACTGCCTCGTCGTCACCCCCGGGGTGCGTCCCCGCGGTGCCGCCGCCGCGGATCAGGCCCGGGTGGCCACACCCGCCGAGGCGCTGGGGGCAGGCGCAGACCACCTGGTGGTGGGGCGTCCCATCACCGGGGCTCGGGATCCCCGCGCCGCCCTCGAGGCGATCCTGGAGGAACTCGTCGCCGGGGCCCCCCGAGGCCGTGAGGGAGCCCTCGGACCCGAGGCCTAAGCCCGGCCGGCTGCGGCAGCCGTGGGCAGGGTGTCCGCGGCGGAGAGCAACCGGTCCAGGGTGACCGGCGTCAGCCCCCGCTTCGCCAGACCGGCCAGCACGAGCCCAACGGCCTGGGCCGTCTGCGCCCGTGGTCCACCGCCGTCGTGGAACAGGATGATCGCGCCGGGCTGCACTTCCGCCAGCACGCGCTCCGCCATGACCGTCGCCCCCGGAAGCTGCCAGTCGCGGCTGTCCACCCCCGCGGCGATGATCCGATAGCCCATGGCCGCCACCGCCTGGCGGGCCTGGAGGTCGGAGGCGAAGTAGGGGAAGCGGAAGAGCCTACAGTTGGGGACGCCGAGTCCGGCGAGCAGGCTGTGGGTCCGCGCCACCTCCGCGCTGACGCGTGTTGCGGAACGCCCGCGGAGGATCGTGTGGCTCCAGCCGTGGGGGCAGACCTCCGAGCCAGAGGACGCCTCCTGGCGCACGAGTTCGGGATAGCGCTGGGCCTGGGAGCCCAGCACGAAGAAGGTGGCCCTGGCGTGCGCCGCCGCCAGCCGTTGCAGGATGCGTGGGGTCCAGGTCGGGTCCGGCCCGTCGTCGAAGGTCAGGGCCACCTCGGCCTTTGTGGTGGACACCCGCCAGATCACCGGCGGGCCCGCCGTCTGCTGTGCGCTGGCCCGGGGCCGGCCTGGCGTCAGCGCGAAGAGCAGCCCCAGCACCGCCGCCGTGAGCGCGGCGACCAGCATGGTGCGCCCGGAGAGCACCCAGACGAACAGCGGGCCGCACCCCCCCCCTTGCGAGGGGTATGCGGCCCTGGGCGGGGCATGCGGAGGCTCGGTTCAGCGGGGACCGTGCGGCTTCAGTGGAAGACCACGGTCCGCCGGCCGTGCAGCAGGATGCGGTCCTCCAGGTGCCAGGCCACCGCCCGCGCCAGCACCGCGCGCTCGATCTGCCGCCCAACCCGGCGCAGGTCCTCCGGGTTGTCGCGGTGCGTGACGCGCTGCACGTCCTGTTCGATGATCGGACCCTGATCCAGTTCGGCCGTGACGTAGTGCGCCGTGGCGCCGATGATCTTCACGCCGCGCTCCCATGCCTGCCGGTACGGCGACGGACCCACGAAGGCCGGCAGGAAGGAGTGGTGGATGTTGATGATGCGGGCCGGCCAGCGCGCCACGAAGTCCGCGGAGAGGATCTGCATGTACCGGGCCAGCACGACCAGGTCCGCCCGACCCTCCAGGAGCTCGAGTTGCCGGGCCTCGGCGGACGCGCGGCTCTCCGTACTCACGGGGATGTGGTGGAAGGGGATGCCCAGGGGCTCCACCGCGTGTGCCAGGTCTGGATGATTGCTGACCACCATGGCCACCGTGCAGGGCAGCTCCCCGGCCCGCCAGCGCCACAGGAGCTCCACCAGGCAGTGGTCCTCCCGCGAGACGAAGATCGCCACGCGTTTGGCTGGGAGGCTCCCGGCCAACTCCCAGCGCATCTCAAGCCGTCCCGCGAGCCCGGAGAGGGCGGCGCGCAGCTCGGGTGTCCGCCGCTCAAGCTCCGGCAGGTCGAACTCGACGCGCATGAAGAACGTGCCGCCCTGGGGATCGGTGGTGTGCTGATCCGAGCGGACGATGTTCGCCCCGTGCTGGAACAGCAGCTGTGAGACCGCGGCCACGATCCCGGGCTGGTCCGGGCAGGAGATGAGCATGCGGGCCCGATTCCGAACGCTGCTGGCAGCCACCGCCATTCCTCCAGGACCTGGCGGCAACGCCAAGCCACCCGATCCTAGCAGCGAGAGCGACCTGGTGGCAATGCGCTCGGCTCCGCCGGTGCCGGCGGGGATTGGAGGGCCTCGGCCACGCCAGCCCCCCGGGGTCTTGAGGCCCAGAGGCCCTTCCGCTCCCGGACCAGGGCACCGATGCTCGGTTCAGCGTTGGCGGGGCAGGCGGCCAGAAAGCCCCAGGAGCCGTCCAGCATGCTGCGGTCGTTCTCCGAGTCTCCAACCGCCAGGATCCGCTCCCGCGCGCGGCCCCGGATTGCCGCCAGACGGGCCAGACTGGCCCCCTTGGCGGAGTCCGGGTGCCGCAGGGCCACCCCGCGCACGTTGCGGATGACCTGCACGCCGAGGGCGACTCCCGCCAGACGCCGGACGAGCACGGCCGCGGCCAGAGCCGCGCACTGGGAATCTCGGAAGCGGAACTCCCAAAACCCGCGCTCCTGGAGGACCTCCTCGGAACAGACCCAGTGCTCGGGATCCATGGCCGACAGCTCCGCACGGCACCTTTGGAGCAAGGGCGCCAGCTCCCGGGAGAGCCCAAGCTCGGCCCTGTGGCGCAGGATGTTCTCTCGCGATGGCTGCCAGACCCCGGTCTCCCGCAGATAGAGGTCCCGCTCCTCGGCCACCACACCGTGCGGCAGGGGGCTCCGCGGCCCGAACTCGGCGGCCACGAGTTCCCGCACAAACGGCCAGGGACGGCCGGTCACGATGTACACCTCGATGCCGCGGGCGGCGGCCGTCCTGAGGGCTTCCCGGACCTCGGGCAGGATGTGGCCGTCTGGTTCGAGCAGGGTACCGTCCAGGTCCAGGGCCACCGCGTCCAGATCCATGCTCCACCCGCCTTCTGAGGGTGCCGGCGGGCGCCCCTCCGCCGAGCTGCCTTCTGCCGGGCCTGCCCTGGAGGATAGCACGGGGCGACGACGGACC
>JAKAUG010000316.1 GCA_021827805.1 Bacillota bacterium
CGGCCTGCCCGTCCAGCGTGCGGCCGGGTTCGGGATCCAATCCCGCTGCTGCCAGAAGCGTTGGAAACCAGTCGGAAAAGTGCATGAGTTGGTGGGATTGCGTCCCCCGGCCGGGAAGCCCGCCGGGCCAGCGCAGGAGTGCCGGGACCCGGATGCCACCTTCGAAAACGTTGCCCTTGGAGCCCCTCAACCACGCGTTGAACCGGTCCAGGCACATCTCGCCCTGACCGCCAAGCTGGGGACCATTGTCACTGGTGAACAGCACGATGGTGTCCTCGCGCAGCCCCTGCCGGTCCAGCTCTTCCAAGACCCGTCCGACGCCGGCATCCATACACCGGACCATCGCATACAGCGTCGCGACTCCCCGGGTAAGACCGCGATCCAGGAACCGCCCCAGATCCTCGGCCGAAGCCTGAAACGGAAAGTGCGGGGCATTGAAGGCCAGGTGCAGGAAGAACGGCTCGTTGCGGTGCTGACGCACGAACGCCACCGCGGCGTCGGCAAACACGTCGGTCAGATAACGGCCATCGGCCGGGATGCGGCGACCGTTATGGTCCAGCGACCATTGCCAGTAGTCACTCCACCCGCCCCGAAACCCAAGAAAGGTATCAAAGCCGCGGCGAGTGGGGTGGTAACGGTCATCCAGGGCCCCCAGATGCCACTTCCCGACCAACCCGGTGGCATATCCGGCGGCGCGGAAGCTGTCCGCCAACGTACGCTCACCGAGGGCGAGCCGGTCAAGGCCCCTTCCCTCGAACGTGTCGATGGCCCCGGTACGATGCGGGTACCGACCCGTGAGCAGGCAAGCACGGGCCGGAGCACAGACGGGGGCCGCAGAGTAGTGGTGGGTGAGCGATAGGCCTTCGGCGGCCAGCCGATCGAGATGCGGCGTCTCCGGGGTGCCGTCGCCGAACGCACCAAAGTCGCCGTAACCCATATCATCGGCGAGAATCACCAGGACGTTTGGTCTGCGCATGCCGCCATCCCGGTTAGAAAAATGTGTACAAACCGATTGCTCGGTCTTCCACACGTCCGCCCGACCAGGATTTCGCCCCTTTCAGCCTGAGATTTGCCCCTCGCGGGACACCGGCGACAGGCGAACTCGAACTGCGCGCCTTCAGAGCCGTGCACACCGGGACTGCCACCCGGACCGGAGGGCGCACGCACTGCCCACGTCCGTGGCCAGGACGGTCCCGAGCATGCGACTGCAGCCCTTTCTTGTCCCCGGCCGCCTGTCAGGCGCCCCGCCCACGGAACTGCCGCGTAGGCGGGCCGGCGTACGAAACAACCGGCCGCCGGTGCACAGGGCAAGACGGCCGTCCGCGGTACCGACCGGCGGCGCTGGCCGGGGTGCAGGCGTGTGGGGGATGCTCCTCCACGGGTCCACGCTCGCCAGGCGCGGCCACCCAGGGCGGTCGCTCGGGGAGCATCAGGCTCCACTGAGCGACCGGGACCGTGTCCTCGCCACGGCCACCGTACGTCTATGGCGAGCCTACCAGATGTTCGTCTCGATGGCACCCGGTCCGCCTGCGGCAGGGCCGTGGGGGATGACCCCGCGAACTCGTCCGCTGCAGTGTCACCAGGGCCATCCAGGATCTGTCGCGATCACTGGGCCGCTGCCGGCAGCGGGTGAAGTCCTTGGCGCGGAATGAGACCAGGTCCCCCCACCCGAGGCCTCCGCTCCGCAGCCGTTCGTCCCCCAGCATGGTTCCGCTCTGCCTGCGTTCGGCCGCGAGGGGGGAGCGCCGGCGGTAACGCGGGGCCCCACCCTCCTCAAACCCGCGCGATCCGCCTGCACACACGCCATCACGGATTGAGCGCTGGCGCGCGCACCCAAGCGCGGCTCCTCCGGGCCTTCGGGCCCTGCGCCGAACCGACCATCGATCAGGCTGCGCGTTGGGTCAGTCCGGCGCTGGACCGACAACCTGGGGGCCAGCAGGATGTGCATCCCGCCCGCCCAGAGGAAGGTCTTGGTCGATGGCGTACTTCACGAGGGCCGAACGATCATGGATGCCCAGCTTTTGCATCACCGTGTTGCGGTGGTGGTGGACCGTGTGTGGGCTCAATTGCAGGAGGGCGGCGATGTCCGAGGTCGTGCGTCCCTGGGCCACCAGGTCGAAGACCTCCCGTTCGCGCGGAGTCAACGTGGTGAAGGCGGATTCCTCTATCGCCCCAGGGTGCCGGACCCTCCTCTGCAACTGCACGGCGAGGGCACCAGCCAGCGTGGGCGGGACAAACGCCTGCCCGGCGGCGACAGCGCGCAACGCGGCAAGCAGTCCCGCCTCGTCGGTCGTCTTGGGAACGAAGCCGCTGGCGCCCACCTCAAGAGCATGCAGGAGGTAGGCGATGTTCTCGTGCATCGTCAGAAGGAGCACACGCGTTTCGCTGCCGCGGGTTACGAGTTCCTGACAGACGGCAAAGCCGCTCAGCGTCGGAAGCGTGATATCCAGCAGGGTGACGGTCGGCTTGGTGGCCAGAACCAGTTCTAGCGCTTCCGGCCCGTCAGCCGCCTCGCCCACGATCGTAAGGTCCGAGCTTTGCTCCAGCAGCAGACGGAGGGCCTTGCGCACCACCGCATGGTCGTCGACCAGTACGACGGTGATCACGACATCGTCACTTCCCTTCCCAGGGTCGGAACGGGGATATGCACCTCTAGGCGCGTGCCGGCCTTTGGCGCGGAAAGGATCTTCACGACGCCGCCCAGCATGCTCGCTCGCTCCTGGATGCCGTGCAGGCCGAGCCCCAGACGCCCGTGATCGGCGAGCACGGCTTCGGCATCGAACCCGTCGCCATCGTCCTGGACGGAGACCACCGTCTCTGCCTCGCCGCGGACCAGCTCCACCGAGATGTGCTGAGCCTGCGCGTGTCGCAGCACGTTGGTCACCGCTTCCTGGACGATGCGGAAGATGGCCGTCTCCGCACCTGGCGGCAGGCCTGGGCCCTCAGAGGTGGCCGCGAAACGGAGGGTATGGCACGAACGGGCCGCGCACGCGTCAAGCCATTCGGAGAGGGCGGCCTCAAGCCCGATCTCGTCCAACTCACTTGGCCGAAGGTCGACGGCGAGGCGATGCAGTTCGGCCAGCGTCTGGCGTACCGTGGCTGCCAACCCCTCCGCCTCGTGCCGGGCCGACGGGCTGTTCACGTGGTGGGCGAGGCTCTGCAGACCGAACTGCACTGCCGCCAGTGACTGCGAGGCCTCGTCGTGCAAGTCGCGCGCCAGGCGTTTGCGCTCTTCCTCCCGTGCCAGCACCACCGCCTCCAGTTGTCTGCGCCCCAGGGCCAGGTTGGCTTCGCGCAGCTCAAGCGCCTCGCTGTGGAGCCTGCGCTCCTGCTGGCGCGCCCGCTCTAGCGACAGCGCCATTCGGTTGAAGGACGCGGCCAACGCGCCGAACTCGCCGGTCTGCGGCTGTGGTACCCGTGTTTCCAGCAGACCCTGCTCCAGAGACCCCGCCGCCCGTTCCAGAACCCCCAGCGGACCCAGGACGATGCGGCGCACCGCGAGGTGCGCCGCTGTCGTTACCGCGACGATGAGGCCGAAGGCCATGAGCAGCAGGCGATGGTCCGTGCGCGCGGTCCTGCCGTCAACCTGCCGCATGTCCGCCAGCGCCATGCTGTTGGTGGTCTGCAGCAGTTCACGGGCAAGAACGCGCATCTCGCCGAAGGTGGGATTCAGGACGTTCCAAGTGCCCAGGGCCTGTGCGGTGGCACCCGTGGCCACGCTGTGGATGAGCACCTGCTGGGTGGGCAGGGACTGATCGTCCATCGCCAGCAGGCGGGCGTACGCCGTCCGTTCAGCGCCCGTCAGGGACGTGCTGCCATACTGCAGCAACCAGAAGTGCACCAGGGAAGCCAGATGTTCGACAGACCGCGAGCCACTGGGGTCACCGGTCTGAACATGGCTGAGCAGGGCCAACGTCGCCGTCTGCAGGTCGGAGGTTTCCACCCACACGTACTCCACGTCGAGATCCTGCTGCTGCAATTCCCGCACTGTGGCAGAGGCGCTACCAAACACGGAGTTCACGGCGTGCGTCGTCAGCAGGGCAACGACGACGACCAGCAGGAAGACGGCCGCCGAGGCCCCGGCCAGCAGCGCCCGCAGGGAGGGCCAGGGCTGCCCGCCGAGAGGTCGGGCTGGATGAAAGCCCGTCGTTGCCATCGCTCGCGCCAACACGGCCCCCCTCCAGTCCGCTACGGGGTCCGGCGGGCGTCGAGAAGGCGCAACAGGGAAACGCCAACGATCTCGCACCCCGCGACGGCCCCGAGCATGTACATCGCCACGTGCGGGATCCCCCTGCCGCGTTGTGACGCCTGCGCGACGGTGTGCAAGGGCCCCAGGCTTTGGAGGTATGTGATCAGCGCGGTCACCTGCCCCTGGCTCAGCATCCCTTGCCAGCGTGGCATCGCGCCGTTGAGCGCCTGGCCATTCTGATCAATCCCTTTGAGGATGGCCGTTTCCAGCGTGGCCGTGGTGTAGGGCTTGGAGAGGGCGTGCGTGAGGTGGTACCCCCGGATGTCGGCGGAGGAGATGGTCCCGAAGGAAATTCCTCCCGCCGCATTGTTGCCATGGCAGGATGCGCAGTTCTGGCTGTACACGGTGGCACCCTGGGCGATCAGGTCTCCGGAGGCCTGGGCCCGGACCACCGGGACCAGGACGAGCAGGGTCAGCGTCAGGACGGTGGGCAGGAGACGGTGTCCGAACACGAAGGGTCACCCCTTTGCGCTGAAGTCAGATTGCGGAGGACACACGGCGGCTCTCGGAACCCCGCGGCACCACCCGCAGTGCGGGCCCGCCCCACCAGAACCACTCCAGAGTCAGGTCCACCAGCTCAAGGGCGGTGCCGCCTGAGATCAGCAGCAACCCCATGCCGCGGTCCAGGGCGACAATGTTCAGAACCATGCCGAGCAAGGTGAGCACCCCCACCAATCCGCCGAGGACAGCCGCCCGCCCCGCGGCCCGGCCGGTGCCGCAGCCCTCCACGGCGGCAAACCAGCCCAGAACACCCATCACACCGAAGGACATGGGGGCGAAGATTGGCGGCTGACCCGCCCAATGGCTGAACGACAGCACGTGGGCGGCCCCGGTACCCAGAAAGCCGTGGGCCATGAGGTGGAAGAGGGTGCCCAACATGCCGACGAGCACGGCGAGACCCATCACGACACGGAAGCCCCGGAAGACATCCTGCTGATCAAAGAGCTGCACGGCCAGGGTCAGCGCCGCGGCCACCGGGAGGAAAACGACCGGCAGCCAGGCCCAGGCGTTGCCGCCGCTGCGCAGCAGCGGACCCATCGCCGTCATGACCTCAACGAACAAACCGGCGCCCATGACGAACGTCAGTTGGAGCAACGCCCGGCCGACCCGCCCGTCCCGTGGTGCCTCATGCATCTTTGCCTGGCCCCCATTCGTCATGTTTGTGACGCATCTCACAAGTCACCTTAAACCGACCTCGCCTCCTGCGGCATGCCCTTGCGGCCCTCGTTCCGGGCCCGCTGAGCCCCGTTCCCGCCTCGGGTTGGCGCCGATCGACCTGCGGGCAGGGTCATTGTGCCGGTGCCCCGGGGTAGGGCCAATGGCCCGCGCGGGCCATTGGCGTCGACCCGCGCGGCCCCGGCCGAGTGGATTCTGGCGGCTCGCTAACCCGGCGAGGCCCCGGCGGATGGCCCAGCGAGGTCATGGCCCAGGATGGGCTCATCCCCTATACCTCTGACGGGGTTGTAAAGCGGCCGCGGCAGATGCGGGCCGATCTCCAGAGTGGGGGTGAATCCATGCGCGTGAAGGGGGGGCCGCGTTCCGATGACCCGGCCCGGAATACCCCGGTCCGGCGGGTGCTCGGCAGTCGTGCGGCCATGCGCCTGCGCGGCAACGCCCTGCGGGTCGGCGGCTTGCTCGCTCTCTGCGGGGTGGCCCTGCCGCTTTCCGTGATCTTCGCGGGAGCCGGGGTGGCCGCGCCACTTCTGGCCACAGCCGTGGTGCTGGGGGGCTTCGTCGCCAGTGCGGTGGTCCAATGGATCGGTTGTTAGACTCCATCCAAACTGTGGGAGGTCAAGGTCATGGCACGGAAGAAGATGGGTGTCGCCGCGCTCGGGATGTTGACGGCGGGCTTGGTGTTGTCTGCCTGCGGGAGCTCGACTCCGGTGGCGCAGTCAGGCGCCTCCTCGTCTGTTGCGGCGGCTCCAGTTCAGAGGGCCGATCTCTACATGGTCGTCCTGACTGGGAAGATGCTGCAGAAGCCGGGATGGCCAGAGATCTTCCCCGCCGACTTCCAGGTGCCCGCCAATACCGACGTCACGGTCACGGTCCGGAACTACGACACGGGCACCGCACCCGTGGCGGCGCCGTACGCCACGGTGACGGGCACGGTCGGCGGCGGTGAGCAGATTAGCGGGCAGACCATCACTTCCATGGACGCCAAACAGGTGAGCCACACCATCACGGTCCCGAAGCTTGGCCTGAACATTCCGATCCCGCCAGCCACCGCCAGTGGGCCCAGCGTCGTCGTTTTCACCTTCCACACACCGGAGACCGCAGGCACCTACACCTGGCAGTGCATGGTCCCCTGCGGCTCCGGTACCAGCGGTTGGGGTGGGGCGATGGCGACGGACGGTTGGATGAAGGGTCAGCTCACAGTCACCGCTTAGACGCGCCTCTGGGGACGGCCCGAGGGGGCGGCGTGGTCGGCGGCGGGACGAGGGACAGTCCTCGCCCCGCTTGCCTCCCGGGGCGGGTCCGCCCGCGGTGAGCACCATGGCCCCCACCACCGCGCAATAGGCTTTGGCCACCTGCCCAAGAGCGAGCGGAAGTGGGTGCGGAAGGTGCTGTGGCAGGCCTGGCACCCGTCCGACGTCGAGCTGGCCGATCAGCGATTGCGGGACCGGAACGCCGAGGTGCGCCGCCTTGGCCGGATGGGGCTGCGGGTCCGCGGGAAGGGTTGGTGCAGGCCCTGACCTGCCCAGGCTGGGTCTGCCGCGCGCACTCCTGGGCCGCTCTGGGGACGACCACCCTGATCGAGAGCGCGTTGTGGCAAAGACACGGCCGCCCAGGTGCTCGGTGGCGGAGCAGGTGGGGCTCGCGGACAGTGCGCTTCGGGTGCTGTGGGCGTCGGCGCGCGATCCCCACCTGCTTGATTCCTTGGGATCAATCCTTTACCATCTTCCTTGGTGGTGTTGGTGAAGATCGGGCGGGTGAGCTCCAAGAACCAGGTGACGCTGCCCGTTGACCTGATGCGTGCGGCGCGCATCAGGCCAGGCGACCACGTGCGGTTTGACATCGACGAGCGCGGCCAGATCTCCGTCACTCCGGTGCGACGCGCACCAGACATGAATGCCTTCGTCGGTGTGTGGAAGGGCCGAACGCCGTACACGGACGGCAGGCAACTCGCCGACGACCTGCGCGGGTCGATGGAACGGTGATCGGTACGGCGGTTGACACCAACGTGTTGTCGGAACTCCTGCTCGGCGGGCCCTCCGCCTCCATTGCGGCAGCCGCCCTGACGGACGCGCTCAGGCGCGGGCCGTTGATAGCAGGTGCCATCGTCTACGCCGAGCTTCACGCGGTAGCGCCACCACCCGACGAACTGGATTCCCTGCTGGCCGGAATGTTCGTTGAAGTTGACTTCGATCTACCGCCCGACGCCGTCCGAGCCGCATCATCCGCCTGGCGGACCTACCTGGCGCGTCGCCGGACCGCAG